>CAYXQG010000001.1:0-30337 GCA_964467405.1 uncultured Acetatifactor sp.
GTGTAAAGAGTGTGTGCGGTCAGACCTACAAAAATCTGGAAATTCTTTTGGTGGATGACGGCTCTTCGGACGGCAGCGGCGCTCTTTGTGACAAGCTGGCAGGTGAGGATGAGAGAATCCGGGTTTTTCATAAGGAAAATGGCGGATCATCCTCTGCAAGAAATCTGGGAATTTCTCAGGCAAGAGGCGAGTATATCGGTTTTGTTGACAGTGATGATTATATATCCGAAAATATGTATGAGCTCCTTGTAGGGGCGGTACAGGAGTACCGGGCACAGATCGCGCAGGTCGGCAGGAAAGAAATTGATGAGCAGGGAAATGCCCTGCCTAATATCTGTGAACCGCCCGGAGAAAAGGTGTTTATCGAGTCTCGGGATTTCCTAAAAGAGATGCTGATGCATCGGGGAGACTGCTCCTTTTGCACCAAGCTGGTTTGCAGGGAGCTGTTTGAAACAGCCGGATTCCCTGTGGGAGAATTAAATGAGGACTTTAAGCTTCTGGTGCAGTTTTTAATGCGGGTGGAGGGAATCGTATCCCTGCCCGAGCAGACCTACCACGTGTTTTACAGGATCGGCAGCAATACCCGCAAAGTGGATAAGAATGCTTTTTCCAGAGTATTTGGGGATAATGTAAACAATGCAGATATGGTAGAAAAATTAATAGCAGAGAAAATCCCGGATCTTAAGGAGGTAGCATTCCGTTTCGGAATGTATCAGAGACTGGAGTATCTGCTGCATGTGCCGGTTACAAGGATGAACAGAGAAAACGGGCAGTATATAGAAATTTGTAAGTATGTACGAAAAAACTGGCTGCATATGGTGAGAACACCCTATCTGACAGGGAAGAACAAAATATATCTGACCTTATTTGCCATTGCACCAAAGCAGATCCGTATAGTACATAAGAAGCTTAAGAGACTTTAAAAGAGTTCCGGCCTAGCGGTCGGAACTCTTTTTGCAGGCATTTAATAAATCTTTTACTGTATCAAAGGCATAGGTAGGCTTATAGGGGGTATTGGTCAGATCCTGCGCCTTTGCTTCTCCGGTATATACCACACAGGTATCCACCCCGGCATTGATGCCGCAGGCAATATCCGTATACAACCGGTCTCCCACTACTAGGGTTTCCGCATCCGTAAAACCGCCGGCCTCCTGGCAGAGGCTTACCACCAAGGGGTTCGGCTTTCCCAGATAGATAGGGGTTTTTCCGACGGAATGGGTGATCATCTCACAAATGGAGCCGCAATCCGGTATAAAGCCAAAGTCAATGGGACAGCAAAGATCCGGGTTGGTGCCGTAAAAGGGTACATCAGCCGTAGAAAGCACCTTACAGATCTCAATCAGCTTGTTGTAATTTAATTCGCTGTCATAGGCCGCTACTACACAAGCAATGTCATCATCGGCGGTTTCTACGACATTAAGCCCGTTTTTCTTAAGCTCATTTACAAAGGATGCTGTTCCCAGCACAAAGATTTTGTCCTGTGCATGATTTTCCAATAAGAAACGGATCGTCATATAGCCGGAGGTGATAAATTGATCCTCCGTAGTATTTAGGTGAAAACATTCCCGGAACTTTCGTACATAATCCGCTCCGCTTTTGGTGGAATTATTCGTAATATAATAGGCCTTGCCGCCGATCTGATCGATATAATCAAGCAGCAGCCCGGTACCCTCCAGTAAGTCATTTCCTACAGCAATGGTACCGTCTATGTCAAATAAAAAAAGCTTTTTGTCTTTTAATGAATTCATGTGAGGTTCTCCTTTTTGTCAACCATGGTATCATCATATGCGAAAAAGAGGTAAAAGGCAAGGAAAAGTTAAAAAGGAGTATCCCCTGTAAGACGCTTAGGTATGCTGTCTGCACAAACAAGTATTTGTCATTTGCAAAGGCAGATGCTATAATCGATCATAGGTAAGATTTGATTCACTTTTAATGGTAAGGGAAGTTTATGAAGCTTATAAATAAAAAACGGATCATCAACTTTATAGCGATTATGACTGCAGCAGTATTTCTGGTGTTACCTCTGCTTAACTGCGGAAAAAAGGAACAGTATGACATTGTTTTTTTGGGAGACAGTATCATCGGCAATGCAGGATATGATTACAGCATTGCAGGGATTGCAGGGCAGAAGCTTGATAAGGACGTGTTCAATGGTGCTTTTGGAGGCACTACCATGTCTGTTGACGGGGAGGCAGCCTGGGGATCGGCAACAAGTAGCCAGTGGTGTATGGCAAGGCTGGCAGATGCCATTGCCTATGACGATTGGAAGGCACAGCTGGCATCCATGAGCTATGCGGATTATTATGGTGAGATAAACCGGCAGGCCTTCAGCTATTTTAAGGAACGTATGGAGAAGCTTTCCCGTATTGATTTTAGCAAAGTGCAGGTTCTGGTCATTGAACACGGAACCAATGACTATAATTGCGGGCGTGCTTTGGATAATCCGGAGAATCCCTATGATATTACGACCTTTGCAGGTGCGCTCAGACATACCTTAAGTGTGCTTCATAAGGCATATCCTGGAATGCGGATTATTCTGGTAACGCCTATGTATTGTGAGCTTGGAGGGGACAGGACAAAGCTTTGCTATTTGCAGGATTATGGGGCAGGTACACTGGATGATTATGTAGCCCTGGAAAAACAGATTGCTGAGGAATTTGGTGTGGCATATATAGATGCATACCGGGAAAGCGGAATTTGGGAGGACAATGCCCGGGAATATTTGTATGACGGACTGCATCCTAATATGGACGGCATTGCACTGCTAGGTGATTTTATGGCAAAGCAGTTAAGCCTGTTGGGAGTGGAATGATCTGCAGAAAGGATTGTTTATGATAAAAAAGCAGAATATTGCGAAGTTAATAGAAAAAGTATTCCTGCTGCTTATGAGTATACAGGTGATTTTAGGTTGTGTATGGATCTGCCAAAATATGGGGCATGTTCCGCAGTTTGAGGAAAGTGCATGCCTACTGCAGGCATCGAAGGATTGGATCCTGGATGAGTACATAGGGATTTTGTATCCTTTAGTCATTCACTTCTTTTCAGTGATCGGCAATGTGTTTGGACTGAATTTCTGCATATTTTTGTATATATTCCAGCTGGGTGCGGCCTTTTTTGCCGGCTTCTATTTCCTGAAAAAAGTAATATTTTCAAAAAGAAAAGTAAGGATGGGGATATTGTGTCTGACAGCGGCCTATGCGGTGACATTTCCGCCCATTCTGCAATGTCATATGAGTGTACTGCCCTATTCTGCAGCAAGCTCTGTCATGCTTTGTTTGTTAACAGAAATAAAGCTTTGGAGGGAAGGAACGGACAGGTTATTTGCACAGGGGCTTTTGAAGATCTGTCTGTGTTGTTTTGTCAGTGCTTTATTACTGCCGGATTATATTTTTTTATCAGGTCTTACGGCAGTAGCAGCCTTTGTCCTTTACGGACGTAAGCAACCAAAGCGTATCCTGGTACTGGTACTGGCGGCATGCATGACCATTTTGTGTACGGGAACTGCCCTGACGCTTACACAGAAGCCCGGAAGTCTGGGAAGAATACAAAAAAGTGTTGGAGCGGTTATGGTATCCCGGTTTGTATGGCCGTATTTTGAGAGAAATGCCTTCCTTTGGCGAGATGAGGTAAATGATCTGTTTGATCACGGGAAACTGGATGAAATCGCTTGTTATCCGGAACGTGTGATTTATGATTTCGGACCCGGGATGGAGGAAATATTTGGCAAAGAAGAAGCTAATGATATATATTGGGAGATGGCAATTGATTCATTATTTCTTCGTACAAAGGAATCAATTGGAGAGCTTGGAAGGGATCTGGTGGCCAATCTGACAACGCCTCTGTCCCTGCAGTGGCAGTTAAAGGGTAAGGGGGTTTCTTATACCGGCTGGAATTATGAACGGATGAAGGAGAAGACACCGGCCCTTACTGACTATTATGTTATATATGCTGCATATAGCTTTGATTTCATGCTGCTTGTTTCGGCTGCACTGTATCTGTCAGCCGGACGCAAGGCATATAAGAAGAGCGGAGGCGGCTTTGGGTTGATCGTACTGCTGTCGGCTGTTGCAACAGGCTTATGGTATACCATGGCAGGCAATGGCATACAGGATTATATAAAGGTGGTTCCCATCAGTATCCTTTGGTGCCTTTTTCTGACATATGGATTAAGAAAAGGGATGGATTTGGATGATTCAGATAAGGAAGGATTAATAAGATGAAATTGATTTCGTGGAATGTAAATGGTTTAAGAGCCTGTGTGGAAAAAGGCTTTCTGGATTTTTTTAAGGAGGCGGATGCAGATGTATTCTGTCTTCAGGAGACTAAGCTGCAGGAGGGACAGATCTCCCTGGAGCTTCCGGGATATTATCAATATTGGAATTATGCAGAAAAAAAGGGTTATTCAGGTACTGCACTCTTTACGAAAACAAAGCCCCTTAGCGTGACTTATGGAATCGGTGTAGAGGAACATAATCATGAAGGCCGTGTGATCACTGCAGAGTTTGATCAATATTATGTGGTAACCGTATATACGCCCAATTCCCAGAGGGAGCTTACAAGACTGGCTTACCGAATGAAATGGGAAGAGGATTTTCTGGCATATATCAAGAAGCTGGAGAAGCATAAGCCTGTGATTTTCTGTGGGGATCTGAATGTGGCACATCAGGAGATCGATCTGAAAAATCCCAAAACCAATCATAAAAATGCAGGCTTCACGGATGAGGAAAGGGGCTGCTTTTCGAAGGTGATAGAAAGCGGATTTGTAGATACTTACCGGTATTTTTATCCGGATAAGGAAGGTGTATATTCCTGGTGGTCTTATATGTTCCAGGCAAGAAGCAAGAATGCAGGATGGAGAATCGACTATTTTGTGGTCTCTAAATCCTTAGAGGAGAGATTGCAGGGGGCAAATATCCACACGCAGATTCCGGGTTCTGATCATTGCCCTGTGGAATTGACGATCGACTGAGAAAAGAAAGGTGAGAGGGCATGAGTCTTCGGTTTTGTTTTGGCCCGTCAGGAGCGGGAAAAAGTTACAGGCTGTATAAAGAGGTCATCACCCGTTCCATGGAAGAGACCGGGAAAAATTTTTTGATCGTGGTGCCGGATCAGTTTACCATGCAGACCCAGAAGGAACTGGTATGCATGCATGAGCGGGGTGGTATCATGAATATTGATGTGCTGAGCTTCGGAAGACTGTCCCATCGTATTTTTGAAGAAATCGGAGGGGATGAGATACCTGTTTTGGATGATACCGGCAAAAGCCTGGTATTACAAAGGGTGGCATCCTCTATCAAGGATGAGCTGCCTGTGCTTGGCAGTCATCTTCATAAGCAGGGTTATATCCATGAGGTCAAGAGCGCCATTTCAGAGTTTATGCAATACGGCATTGGTGTGGAGGATGTGGAAAAGCTGATCGCCTTTTCCCAAAAGCGGGGAGCATTATATTATAAATTAAAGGATCTGGAGAAGCTGTATCGGGGCTTTAAGGAATATATTCAGGGACATTATATAACAACTGAGGAAAAGCTGGACGTATTAAAGAGACGCTTAAAGCATTCCTCGATCATTAAGAACAGTGTGATCGTTTTTGACGGTTTTACCGGCTTTACGCCTATACAAAATTTGCTGATCCAGGAGTTAATGGTACTCTCAAGTGAGGTTTGGGTAACAATTACCCTGGGACGGGGCGAGGATCCTTTCAAGGCGGATGGCGAACAGAAGCTGTTTTATTTAAGTAAAAAGACGGTCAGGGATCTGGAGAAGTTAGCAGAAGAAGCAGGAATTTCCAGAGGACAGGACCTTTATGTTGAGGAAGAGACTTCTCCCAGGTTCGGTACCCATGATGCACTGGATTTTCTGGAGAAAAGATTATTTAGGGGAAATGGAAAGGTCTTTGGGGAAAAGCAGGATAACATCCGCATTTTGGAAGCACCGACACCCAGACAGGAGGTACATCAGGTCGGTCTGGAGATTGCAGCCCTGATTCGTAAGGAAGGGCTTCTTTATCGGGATATTGCTGTGATCACCGGCAATCCGGATACCTATGCACCCTATGTGGAACGGGAATTTGCTGACATGGACCTGCCCTGTTATATTGACCGTACAAGAGGGATCATACTCAATCCTATGATCGAATATATAAAGAGTGCGCTGGAGCTTTTTGTCAGGGACTTCTCCTATGAAGCAGTATTTCATTATTTAAGAAGCGGTCTGGCAGACTTTGAAGCAGATGAAGTGGACAGATTGGAAAATTATATATTACAGACCGGTATTAGAGGAAAAAAAAGCTGGGACAGGCTTTTCACCCATAAAACAAAGGATATGGGGGAGGAAGAGGAGCCTCTTGTGAAGCTGAATGAATTAAGAGTGCGTCTTATGGAGCAGGTGGAGGCACTGGATACCGAAAAAAGAAGCAGCGCAAAAGAGCATGTGATGGCTTTGTATGATTTTTTGCTGCAAAATGGTGTTCAGGATAAGCTGATGCATCTGGAGAAACGCTTTGAGCAGCAGGGAGATCTGACGAGGGCAAAGGAATATGGCCAGATTTATCGCCTTGTTATGGGGTTGCTTGAGCAGATTTATGGTCTGTTGGACGAGGAAAAGATAAGCAATCGGGAATTTCTGGAAATCCTGGAGGCCGGCTTTGGCGAGATCGAGGTAGGTACCATTCCCCAGAATGTGGACAGGATCCTGGTAGGTGATATGGAAAGAACTCGTTTAAAGCAGGTGAAGGTATTGTTTTTCCTTGGTGTGAATGACGGAAATATTCCCCGGAATACCTCCAAGGGGGGCATTCTTTCTGATATTGACAGGGAATTTTTGAAGGATTCCAGACTGGAACTGGCCCCTTCTCCCCGACAGCAGATGTTTATTCAGCGTTTTTATCTGTATCTGAACCTGACAAAGCCCTCCGACAGGCTTTACCTGTCCTATGCAAGAGTAAGCAGTGAGGGAAAGAGTCTCAGACCATCCTATCTTATAGAAACTGTTCGAAAATTATATAGCGGTATGGAGATAGAAAGACCCTGGAGAAATCCGGTCATGTCCGGAATCATTACGCCTAAGGAGGGTGTGGGATATCTGGCAGAATCTTTGCGGGAATATGCGGAAGGGGGTCTGTCTGTCTTAAAGGACGAGGAGTTATATGCCTTGTATGAGGTATATCAGGAAATGGAGGATTATAAGGAGTTAGCAGAGCTCTTAAAGCAGGCAGCCTTTATGCGTTATAAGGCCAGCCCGCTGTCCGGGCAGGTAGCAAGGGCGCTGTATGGTATCAGACTGGAAAACAGTGTGACCCGTCTGGAAACCTATGCAGCCTGCGCTTATCATCATTTCCTACAATATGGTCTGTCCCTTCAGGAAAGGGAAGAGTTCGGCTTTGAAGCAGTCGATATGGGCAATATTTTCCATGATGTACTGGATGAATTTGCAAAAAGACTGGAGGAAAGCCAATATACCTGGTTTGATTTTACAGAGGAATTTGCGGAACAGAATGTATCGGAGGCCATAGAGGCGGTAGCAGTCGGCTATGGTGCAGGCATATTATACAGCTCTCCCCGAAAAGAGTATGGAATCACCCGCATGAAGCGTATCCTGACCCGTACAGTGGAGACCTTGCAGAACCAGCTGTCCAAGGGAGACTTTGTACCTGAGGAACATGAGATGTCCTTTCGGTTTGTGAAGGATGTGGACGCCATCGATATCAGCCTTTCCGAGGAAGAAACCATGCGTTTACAGGGAAGGATTGACCGTATTGATATTGCCCGGGATGAGGAGCATGTTTATGTTAAGGTCATTGATTATAAATCCGGCAACAGACAGTTTGATCTGGCAGCCCTGTACCATGGTCTGCAGCTGCAGCTGGTAGTTTATATGAATGCTGCAATGGAAATAGAGGCAAAAAAGTATCCGGATAAGGAAATCGTACCGGCAGCGTTGCTTTATTATCATGTGGAGGATCCCATGGTGGAGGCAGGAAAAGAGCCCTCACCGGAGGAATTGAACGAGCTGATCCACAAGCAGCTGCGTATGAATGGTATTGTGAATGCCGGTGAGGACATCATAGCCAAATTGGACCGGTATATGGCGGATAAGTCGGATGTGATTCCGGTGGAGCGAAAGAAGGATGGTACGCTGTCCGCACGCTCCAGTGTGATGAGCGGGGAAGAACTGCAGCTGGTATCGGATTATGTAAACAAAAAAGTCCGTAGCATCGGCAAAGAAATCCTGGACGGACATAAGGAAATCAATCCGTATGAGGATGCAAAGAGAAATGCCTGTGAATATTGTACATACAAAAAGGTTTGCGGATTTGATCCATCCATACCGGGTTATGAAAAAAGGATCCTGAAGGATTATGGAGAGGAAGAAATCATGCATAGGATGAAGGAGGAGTTACAGTAATGGGGATTCATTTTACACCTGATCAGCAGAAAGTAATAGACCTCCACAACAGAAATATTCTGGTGTCGGCAGCAGCCGGAAGCGGTAAGACTGCAGTTTTGGTAGAAAGAATCATTCGTATGGTATGTGATGAAGAAAATCCGGTGGATATAGACCGTTTGCTGATCGTAACCTTTACAAATGCGGCAGCAGCTGAGATGAGGGAACGTATCAGCCTCGGTATTGCAGCAAAGCTGGAGGAATTTCCGGATTCTGAGCATATTGAAAAGCAGGCGGCTTTACTGCACAATGCCCAGATTACTACAATTGACAGCTTTTGCTTATATATTATCAAAAATCATTTTAATGAGATCGGTCTGGATCCGGCATTCAGAGTCGCGGATGAAGGCGAGATCAAGCTTTTGAAGCAGGATGTGCTGGCGGATTTGTTAGAGGAACATTTTGCAGAAAAGGAAGAAGCATTTTTTCGATGCGTGGAATTTTTCTGCCCCGGCGGAAAAGAAAAAAATCTGGAGGAGCTGATCTTTAAGATCCATCAATATGCGGACAGTAATCCCTGGCCGGAGGAATGGCTGCAGGCATGTAAGCAGGACTATGATATCACTACGACGGAAGCATTTGAAAATACGAACCTTGGCAGATATATCCTTGGTTATATGCAGAAAATGCTGGGCAGCTGTATTGCAACCATGGAGCAGATAAGCAGACTTTGTGAAGAAGCTGACGGTCCTTATATGTATGGAGAGATGGTGGAGCAGGAGCAGGAAATGCTAAGCAGACTGAGAAGCTGCAGCACCTTAAGTGACTGGGAGACCGGCCTGGAGACCATTGCATTCGGCAGACTGCCCGGTAAGAAGGATTCCAGTGTAAATGAGGATAAAAAAGAGCTTGCAAAGGAGTTAAGAAGCCGGGTGAAGGATTCGCTGAAGGCTATGAAGGAACAGTTTTTCACATCCTTACTTTCACAAAGCGTGGAACAGATCGGACGCTGCAGGGAACCTATGACTGTTTTGCTGGATCTGACGCTTGCATTCGGCCGGAGGATGCGGGAGGCCAAGCAGGAAAGAAAGCTTTTGGACTTCTCGGATATGGAGCATTATGCACTGGATATTTTGCTTGAGAAGGAAAACGGAGAAATCCGCCCCGGTAAGGTTGCATTGGAGTACAGACAGTTTTTTAAAGAAATCCTCATAGATGAGTATCAGGACAGCAATCTGGTGCAGGAATATCTGCTACTTGCCATTTCCGGAGAAGATGAGGGACAGTACAACCGTTTTATGGTTGGTGATGTGAAGCAGAGCATATATAAATTCCGTCTGGCCAGACCGGAGCTTTTTTTGGAAAAGTATAAAACCTACAAAAGTGAGAACGGAAACTGTCAGAGAATCGATTTAAGTCAGAACTTTCGAAGCAGGGAAACTGTAGTCAATACGGTGAATCATATTTTTGAAAAGCTGATGTGCGAGGAGATCGGAGGGATTACCTATGACGATAAGGCCGCACTGCATGCAGGTGCAGTATATCCGGAAAATCCGGACAGCTTCAGTGAACTGTTGATCATCAATAAGCCGGATAAGGAAAGTGATCTGGACGGTAAGGAAGCAGAGGGGCATCTGATCGCTGCCAGGATCAGGGAACTGAAACAGAACTATCTGGTAACGGATAAGGAAACCGGTCAGCTTCGCCCTGTGCAGTATAAGGATATGGTGATCCTGTTGCGTGCCACAAGTGGCTGGGATGATACCTTTAAGAAAATATTGGAGCAGGAAGGAATACCGGTATATATTACCTCCAAAACAGGATATTTTGCTGCAACGGAGGTACAGGAGCTGTTACAGTTTCTGCGCGTATTGGATAATCCCAGACAGGATATTCCGCTGTTTGGTGTTATGAAATCCGTTTTCGGTAAATTTACGGAGGAAGAGATCGCCGGTATCCGCAGTAGGGACAAAAAAGCCTCTCTGTGGGAGGTTGTGACCGGCCGGGCAAAGGACGGAGATGAGAAATGTGCTGCCTTTACGGAAAGGATAGGACGATATCGGGATTATGCAGTATACATGCCGATCAGGGAATTGCTGCAGACCATGATTGAAGATTATAACTATCTGCCTTATGTAACAGCGCTTCCTTCCGGAAGCAAGAGAAAGGCTAACGTGGAAATGCTCCTAAACAAGGCTTCTGATTTTGAGAAAACCAGTTATTTCGGACTGTTTCATTTTGTGCGATATATAGAGCAACTGGAAAAATATGATGTGGATTACGGACAGGAGGAGCTTTTGGATGAAAGCGCTGACGTGGTGCGCATTATGAGTATCCATAAAAGCAAGGGACTGGAATTTCCGGTGACCATTGTGGCAGGACTGGCAAAGCGGTTTAATATGATGGATGTCAACAAAAGCTTTCTGATGGATATGGATCTTGGCGTAGGTACGGATTACGTAAATGCGGAGAGCCGATATCGCATGAAATCCCTTCGCCGCGTGGGAATCGGTATGAAACTGAAGGAAGAGACATTGGCAGAGGAGCTTAGAGTGCTTTATGTAGCCTTAACCAGAGCCAAGGAAAAGCTGATCATGACGGCATCTATGGGGAAGGTCCGGGAAAAGTGGAACAGAAGAGATCCTGTGAAGAAGGGACAAATCAGCTTTGAGCGCTTTATGAATGCAGGAAGCTATATGGATTTTATCCTGCCTGTGTTGGAAGAAGAACAGGTGAAGGTGCAGCTTTATACAGAAGAGGATCTGCATATTACAAGGATGCAGGAGCAGGTTTTGCTGATGGAAAAGGAGAGAGCACTGGTATCGGCAAAGACTGCGGATGTGGATACTTTGCAAAAACTGCGGGAGGTATTTGATTATCGCTACGCTCATGCAAATCTGCAAAAGCTGTATACTAAAACCACAGTATCCGAGTTAAAGATTGCAGCAATGGCAGATAAGGATGAAGCAGCCTTTCATCAATTCGAAGAGCCGGAGCCGGAAGCGATCATCCCGACATTTATCCGGCAAAAGGAGGATACGATCAGTGCTACCACCAGAGGTAATGCTTATCATAAGGTAATGGAGCTTTTGGATTATAACAGACTGTTTACATGTAAGCAGGAGGAGCAGGAGACAGTACTGAAAGAAAGCCTGAAGGAGTATGTACAAAGCGGTATTCTTTTAAAGGAATATTTTGAGGCTGTGCAGATAAGAAAGCTCATGGTATTTCTGCAGGATCCCCTGGCCAGGCGGATGTGGCATGCACAGCTAAATCACAGTCTTTACAGGGAACAGCCATTTGTGCTGGGTATCAGTGCGGACAGGCTGGGACAGGATTTCCCTCAGGAGGAAACAGTATTGATTCAGGGTATTATCGATGCCTTCTTCGTAGAGGAGGGAAAAATCGTACTGTTAGACTATAAGACTGACAGGGTACACAGTCCCGGAGAACTGTGGGACAGATATGAGACCCAGCTGGACTACTATGAAGAAGCATTACAGAAGCTGATGCAGATGCCGGTGAAGGAGAGACTGCTGTATTCCTTTTCACTGGGGAAATGTGTATCAAAAATTGAAGAATGAAGTGTAAATAAATGCTTCAAAAGCCGGATTCCTGACCTTAGGAATCCGGCTTTTGTAAAAGAAGCGTTTATGATTTGCAAATTCGATTTATTCCGCTGCCATCTTGCGAAGTGTCTCCATGGTTTTTCTGACCGGGGGAAGAAGTAACAGCACTACGGTTAAAACGGCCTCCGGCAGAATGTAGGTCAGGTTGTATACGGCGCTGCCCCAGATGGCTGCAATATTTCCGGCCGCATGATCCACATAGGTAGTGTAGAAGATCAGACCGGAGATCATATGAAAGAGGTATCGTCCGCATACACCGGTCAGATATCCGGGAATCAGACCGTTTTTCTTCTTAGAGAAGAAGCCGGATAATCCCAGCGCACCAAAGGCAAGGGGATAGTCTAAAAGTACCTGGGCAGGATGCACTACGTAGGGACCGGTGATGAATTGCAAAATGCCATAGGTGACTGCAGCAATTATGCCTGTAACGGGTCCATACCAATATCCGATCAGACTTATGATCAGCATACTGAATAAAGTGACGGAGCCTCCGTTTGGCAGGCTGGGCAATTTGATGACGGCTGCGATTACGGTTGCTAAGGCAAGGGCCATTGCGGAAAATACAAGTTGTTTTGTTTTTGACATAAAAAATCCTCCTTTGTTTTGCAAGGAGGGGCTACATCATAAAAGAACATGCGGGTACAGATCTATCCGCAATATCTTTTGTGCTTCCTTACGCCGGTATTATCCGGTTCAAGTAATGAGGGTTAGAATCCGTGGATTCAATCTCAGCGATGTGCTCCCCTAGCGTTTTATTTTATTGTCTTTTTTAATATAAAGGATAAAAAAATAATTGTCAAGGTAGACATTCGCCGCAGAAAAGTGTATTCTTAAGGTAGTGCGTGTTTTTCGTTCGAAAAAGAAATGATAATCCGGAAGGCAGATAAGAGGGAAGCAAAATGTCAGAGGCTATGATACAGGCAGAGGGTCTTGTGAAGATCTATAAGACAAAGGAAACTGAGGTACTTGCATTGCAGGGCCTTGATCTGACAGTGGAGACGGGAGAACTGACAGCCCTGATCGGCAACAGCGGCAGCGGAAAATCCACATTCCTAAATATGATAGGCGGGTTGGACAGACCAAGTGCGGGCTCGCTGCATGTGGCAGGAAAAAACCTGTTTACCATGACGGAAAAGGAACTGGTGGAGTACAAAAGGGATACGGTAGGCTTTGTCTGGCAGAACAATGCCAGAAATCTGTTGCCTTATCTGACAGCATTGGATAATATTATGATGCCCATGTATTTGTCCGATGCGAAGAAGAAGAGGGAAAGAGCGCTGGAGCTGTTAGAGTTAGTAGGACTTTCCGCAAAGAAAAACAGCCGCCTGAATACATTATCCGGAGGAGAACAGCAGAGAATAGCAATTGCCATAGCATTGGCAAATGAGCCGAAGCTTTTATTGGCAGATGAGCCAACGGGAAGTGTGGACCCCAAAACGGCTGATTACATATTTGATGTATTTACTGAATTAAACAAGCAGGGACAGACCATATTGATCGTTACCCATGATGTAGCGCTTTCTAAGAAGGTTCAGCGTGTGGCTGCAATCCGTGACGGTAAGATCAGCAGTGAAAGGATTTTGAAAGAAAAGTATGCGGACAGGGTAAAAGAGGTAGCCATTGACTGGCGCTTAGAGGATACCCAGGAAGAGTATGCGATCGTGGACAAAGCAGGCAGGGTGCAGATTCCAAGGGAACTGCTGAATATGCTGCATCTGACGGACAATAAGGTGAAGTTAGAATTGCAGGACGGTAAGATCATCATCAGCAGTCCGCAGGTGCAGAAGGAAGATTAGGGTATTGCGGTATATCTGCCCGGATCTGTGCAAAAGTACGGATAGCAGGTTTTAATTTGGAAATTGGGAAATAAAATAATCATAAAGTGGGACAAAACAGGAGAGGAATCAGATGGTTTTTCAGATATTATCAGAGGAATATGCTTCTATCGGAGCGTTTATAGGAATATTATTTGCTTTTTTGACAACGATTATTGCAACAGATAAGCTCAGCGGCTTTTTACCCAAGGATGCAGGCAGGGATTTTGCCCATGACGGCAAGAAGTCCGCAGGAAAGCCCAGGGGAGCAGGTATCATATTTGTATTGGCATTTGTGGCAGCAGCATTGCTTTTTGCACCCTTTAATGCGGAAAATGTGATCTATCTGATCCTGATCGTGGTGGGAATGATGACCGGATTTTTGGATGACGCATCCAAAACGCCCTGGGGAGAATATAAAAAGGGATTTTTGGATCTGTGTGTGGCAGCACTGGTTGCAGTCACCTTCTTACGATACAATTCCAACGTGGTGGAGCTGGCTATGTTTGATATAAAGTTTACGATTCACCCGGTTATATTTGCTTTGCTTACGGTAGTGTTGGTATGGACCTCCGTAAATGTGACCAATTGCTCTGATGGTGTGGATGGCCTGTCAGGCACATTGACCATTATTACGATCATGACAATATATGCGGTGGATATGATCAAGGGAGCAGCAGGAGAGTTCTCCTTCCTGATCCTCCTCTTTGCAGTATGTATTTTGGGATATCTGTGGTATAATGCAACGCCCAGCCGTCTGATGATGGGGGATGCAGGCTCCAGGGCAATGGGTTTGTTTATCAGTATTGCCATATTGAAAACCGGTTGCCCGCTTCTCTATATACCGGTGGCGTTTGTATTGATCCTGGACGGAGGATTGGGTATTCTAAAGGTATCGCTGATTCGTTTTTGTAAGATCCATATATTAAGCAATGTACGTACACCGCTGCATGATCATGTGAGAAAGGTATGGAACTGGTCAAATACACAGACGGTCTTCCGCTTTGCTATTATCCAGATCATACTGGCCATAGCAACGATCTATGCAATTAAATAATCACAGGGCTAAAGGACAAAGTATATGGAAAAGAAGTATACTCTGTCCTTATGTGTTATGAAGATATAGAAGACAAAGGGTCTTTTGATCGGGACAGCAGGAATGTGAGGTAAGGAATGTTCGATAAATTAACAGAAAAAGATATTCAAAAAATGCAGGAGGAAATAGACTATCGCAAGCTGGTGGTCCGTCCTCAGGCATTGGAGGATGTAAAGGAAGCCAGAGCCCAAGGGGATCTGAGCGAGAATTTTGAATATTATGCTGCAAAGAAGTATAAGAATCAGAATGAAAGCCGGATCCGGTATTTGGAGAGAATGATACGAACGGCGCAGGTGATTTCCGATGAGTCCGAAGAGGACGAGGTAGGGATGAACAATACAGTGACGGTAGAATTCGTAGAGGACGGCAGTATCGAGGTATATAAGATCGTTACAACAGTCAGGGCAAATTCGCTGGCAGGACTGATTACAAATGAGTCCCCTTTGGGAAAGGCACTTTTAGCGCATAAGGCAGGGGATGTAGTTCATGTACAGGTAAATGATACGCTGGGCTATGATGTGAAGATTATTAAGATAGAAAATACCGTGGATGACGGGAACGACAAGATAAGGAGTTATTAAATGAAGGAGTATTTGATTTTTGATCTGGACGGAACATTGACTGATCCAAAGATAGGGATCACCACCTGTGTGCAATATGCCTTGAAGGAGTTTGGTATTGAGGAAACGGACCCGGACAAGCTTACCCCCTTTATCGGGCCGCCTTTAAAGGAAAGCTTCATGGAATTCTATGACATGTCTGAAGAACAGGCAAAAAAGGCAGTTGAGAAGTACAGGGAGCGTTTTGCAGAGGTGGGGCTTTTTGAAAATAAGGTATATGCCGGCATTCCGGATATGTTAAGACTGTTGAAAAACAGGGGGGCACATCTGGCAATCGCCTCCAGTAAGCCGACTGTGTATGTGGAACGTATTTTGGAACACTTTCATATCAAGCAGTATTTTGAGGTAATTGTGGGAAGTGAGCTGGACGGAAGAAGAGTTAATAAGGATGAGGTGCTGCGTGAGGCACTGCGCCGTCTGTTTGGTCATCAGCGTATAGAGTATGAAAAGGTGCTTATGATCGGTGACCGCAAATTTGATATTGAAGGCGCAAAGTCCATGAATGTGGAAAGTGTTGGAGTGGCATATGGCTATGGCAGTGTGGAGGAGTTAAAGGATGCCCGCGCTGACTATATCGTACTGGATGTCAAGGAACTGCAGAAGCTTTTGTTCAGCGAATGTGAGGGAGAGAATAAGCCTCGTATGTTTTTGATCATATGGGCGTTTTTGTACCCGCTGCTGCTTTTTGTAGTAGTGAAGCAGGTGGCAGCAAATGCATTGATGGTATGTCTGCAGATGTTAGGAAATATGGTTTCCGGCAGTCTTGCAGAGTGGATGTTTGTATATGATGAAAATGGGGCACTAATCGGCCAGACCGGCAATACCGGAGCAATCATGAGTGCACTTGCTTACAGCATTGCTGTTGCATTTATCTGGAATATGGCAATTCCCAGGATAAAACGGGCAAAGGAAGAAATGTATGTAACTCATTTGCGTCCGGAAAAGCTTGTTGCTTACCCGGTGCTGTTGGTTGTTACGATAGGTGCGGCGCTTGGTACTAATGTTTTGTTTGAACTGACAGGGGTTAGCAGGGTTGCGCAAAATTATCAGGCTATGATGCAGGATGCACATGCGGCATCCCTGCCTGTTGCCCTGCTTTGCATCGGTATTATTATGCCTGTGACGGAAGAATTGCTCTTTAGAGGTATTGTATTTAATGTATTAAAACGCAGATATCCGATGCTCGTTGCAATTGTAGGTTCTGCGGTTATTTATGGTGCATATACCATGGAAATCGTTCCGGCTGTATCCGCCTTTGTGATCGGACTGATTGCAGCATATGCATATGAATATTTCGGCAGCTTTTTCATACCGGTACTGGTACATGTGATCAGTTCTGTGATCACATATCTGATCAGTTATACTTCTCTGGCACAGTCAGGATTGTTTGAATGGCCTGTTTGTATCATATCATTATTGCTTACGGTGGCAGGCAGTATACTTTTGATAAAGGATAAAAGGATGTTTTAATTATGCGATTTATTTATTCCTATGTAAGAAAATATAAATGGCTGGCAATATTTGCTATGACGGTGAAATTTATGGGTTCTTTGGGAGAACTGATGCTTCCTTATGTATTGGAGCATATGATCGATGATGTAGTACCTGCCGGAATAATGAAAAATGTACTTTTGTGGGGATGTGCAATGATTTTGCTGGCGGTATTGGTCCGTCAGCTGAACGTGAAGGCAAACCGTACAGCCATTAAGGTAGCAAGGGACAGTATTTATGAAATACGAAGAGACCTGTTCTGGAAGACCTTAGAACTGTCCGGTAGTCAGGTGGATGAATTTGGTCTGCCATCCCTGACCTCCCGTATGACCTCGGATTCCTACAATCTGCAGAACTTCATACAAAGTATTCAGGCGATGGGTGTCAGAGCACCTATTATGCTTTTTGGCGGTATCGTTATTACAATGACCATGGATCCGGGTCTGGCTTCCATATTGTGTATAATGGCACCTATTTTGATCGTTGTAGTCATATTCGTATCTATCAAAGGTATTCCCCTGTACGATAAGGTGCAGCATTCTGTAGATGAGATCGTTCGTATCATGAGAGAAAATATTACCGGTATCCGTGTGGTAAAATCTCTTTCCAAGGAAAAGTATGAGATGAACCGTTATGAGAAGGCCAATGTCAATATGGCAACCAGCGATATGAAGGCCGGTGTGGTCATGGCACTTCCCGGACCGATCATGACCCTGTTTTTGAATGTGGGACTGACCCTGGTTGTTATATTGGGAGCGCATCGTGTTAATGACGGTCTGATCGAGCCTGGAGTGATTCTGGCCTTTTTAACTTATTTTAATATGATCCTTCAGGGCGTTATGGGATTGAACAGAGTGTTCATGAACATGTCGAAGGCAAATGCGTCTGCCAAGCGTATCGAGATGGTTGTAAAGGCGAAGCAGGAGTTGGCCCCCATTGCTCAGGAGCAGGCAGCAAAGCCGGATCCGCAAAGATATGGAGAAGACGATTATATTGTCTTCGATCATGTGGACTTTAGCTATGTGGCAGAGGGAGAGAACGAAAACAGTGAGAACTTTAACGGCCTGAACAGAGAGAAATGTCTCTATGATATTCATTTCTCCATGAAAAAGGGAGAAAGTCTGGGTATTATCGGTGCAACAGGTGCCGGAAAGACAACGATCATCAATCTTTTGATGCGTTTTTATGATGCACAAAAAGGAAATATTTTTGTAAATGGCAAGGATGTGCGTACTTATGACAGGGATACGCTGCATAGAATGTTTGGTGTCGTATTTCAGAATGATGTGATTTTTGCAGACAGTCTCCGGGAAAACATTTCCTTTGGACGTGATGTGGATACACAGGATATCCGTATGGCAGCTGAGGATGCAAGAGCAAAAGAATTTATCGAAGCGTACGAGGATACTTATGATCATATGGCAGTTATTCATGGTGCCAATTTGAGCGGCGGCCAGAGACAAAGAACTCTGATTGCCAGAGCATTGGTTGCGGATCCGGACATATTGATTCTGGATGATTCCTCCAGTGCGTTAGACTATAAGACAGATGCAGCTCTTCGTAAGTCAATCAGTGAGCATCATGCTGATTCTACTATGATCATCATTGCACAGCGTATTAGTTCAATTTTGAATATGGATCGTATCATTGTGCTGGATGAAGGCCGTATGATCGGATATGGCACCCATGAGGAATTGATGCAAAGCTGTGAAATGTATCAGGATATTTATAAGACACAAATGGGGGAAATATAAATGGCAGCTGCAGAGCATATGAGAAAAAAACCAAAGGATACGAAGGGGACACTTCTTCGTATGCTAAGGTATGTAACGGATTTTAAATGGATACTGTTTTTTGTACTGGTTCTGTGTCTGGTCAGCAATATACTGGCACTGTTGGGGCCAAGTTATGCAGGACAGGCAATTAATGAAGCGGCAGCAGGTGCAGGAAAGGTAAACTTTACGAAAGTATATTACTTTGCAAAGAGAATGTTGATATGCTATCTGATTTCCTCTGTTTTGACTATTTCCATCAATATCATTATGATGTATGTCAGCCGCTGGATTGCCAAGAAGATGCGTAAAGACGTATTTGATAAGCTGATGCGCCTGCCGGTAGGATTTTTTGATACCAATCAGGCAGGAGATATTATCAGTCGTGTTTCCTATGATATAGATGTGGTATCTACCTGTCTGGGTACGGATGTGGTCTCTATTATGACAAGTGCCGTGACTATAGTGGGTGCTTTGGGGATGATGATATATATTTCGCCCACTCTGTCATTGATCACATTGGTTACGGTTCCGGCATCGGTGATCTATACAACCAGGATGCGTAAGATCACAAGACCGAGGTTCTCCAAACGTTCTGCCAAATATGGTATTATGAACGGTTTTGTGGAAGAGATGTTTTCCGGTCAGAAGAGCATTATAGCATATGCTTATGAAGATAAGGTGGCCGATAAATTTGATATCATCAATCACGAGGCAGCAGATGCGTATTATGATGCGTCTTATTACGGAATGACTATGGGCCCTAGCATGGGACTGATCAATAATATAGGTCTTAGCCTGACAGCAGTTTTTGGCTCTGTATTATATATGCTTAATGTTATCAATATGGGTAATATTTCTTCCTTTATTTTGTATTCAAGGAAGTTTTCCAACCCGATCAATGAAATTGCCAACATGATGACGGAGATCTTCTCTGCCTTATCTGCGGCTGAGCGTGTATTCGGACTTTTGAATGAGCCGGAGGAGGTTGATGATATTGAAGGTGCGCGCAACCTGGAAAATGTACGGGGCAATGTGGAATTTCAGAACGTGGAATTTGGATATACGAAGGATAAAACGATCATCCATGATCTGAGTATGAAAGCAGATGCAGGAAAAATGATTGCCATTGTTGGTCCCACAGGTGCGGGAAAGACAACCATCATCAATCTGTTAATGCGCTTCTATGATGTAGATAAGGGACGCATTCTGGTAGATGGTGGGGAGAATCGTGAATATACCAGAGAAAGTCTTCGAAAGGCTTATGCAATGGTATTACAGGATACATGGGTATTTCGAGGAACCATTTTTGACAATATTGCCTACGGCAAGGAAAATGCGACCATGGAGGAGGTAGTGGCAGCAGCGAAGGCAGCCCGTATCCATTCCTTTATCATGCGTCTTCCACAGGGATATCAGACTGTGATCAGTGAGGACGGCGGTAATATTTCCAAGGGACAGAAGCAGCTGCTGACCATTGCCAGGGCTATGCTGTACAATGCGAAAATGCTGATTCTGGATGAAGCCACCTCCAATGTGGATACCAGTACCGAGAGGCAGATTCAGAAGGCAATGCGTGAGCTGATGAAGGATAAGACCTGTTTTGTTATTGCACACCGTTTATCTACGATCCGGCATGCGGATAATATTCTGGTAGTGGATCATGGAGATGTGGTGGAGCAGGGAACCCATGAGATGCTGATGAATAAGAGGGGCTTTTATTATAAATTATATGCAGCCCAGTTTGAATAAAAAGAAATCCTGTCCGGTGAAACGGACAGGATTTTTTGATATACAGAAAACGGAATCGATAACTTATAATAATTGTAATCCGACAGCTTCCGCTTCTTTCATAAATTCTTCAGGCCAAAGAGAACATTGTACCTCACCGATATGAGCCTTTCTTAAGAAGAACATACAGATACGGGACTGGCCGATACCGCCGCCGATGGTATAAGGTACTTCTTCATTAATGATGGACTGCTGGAAGGGAAGTGATGCTCTTTCGGGGCAGCCTGCCTTTTCTAACTGACTTAAGAGGGCTTCCTTATCTACACGGATACCCATGGAGGATAATTCCAATGCGATGTCTAATATAGGATAATATACGATGATATCTGCATTCAAAGCCCAGTCATCATAGTCCGGAGCACGTCCGTCATGGGGTTCTCCGTTTTCTAACTTATCACCAATCTGCATGATGCATACGGCACCCTTTGCCTTTGATATATAATATTCCCTTTCCTTGGGTGTATTGTCAGGGAACATCTCTGCCAATTCCTGGGTAGTCACAAAGAAAATATCATTGGGAAGGATCTCTTCAATATAGTCATAATGGATGGCCATATATTTTTCAGTTTTGCGAAGGACTTTATAGACCTCACGTACCGTTTCCATCAGAGTGTCCAAAGTACGCTCTTCTTTGGTAATGATCTTTTCCCAATCCCATTGATCCACATAAATAGAATGAATATTATCAACAACTTCATCCCTGCGGATGGCACTCATATCCGTATAGAGACCTTCACCTGCAGAAAAGCCATATTTCTTCAATGCATAGCGCTTCCACTTGGCAAGAGACTGTACGATCTCTGCATCTCTGGAATCCTGTTCCTTGATATCAAAGCTTACCGGACGTTCAATGCCGTTTAAGTTATCATTCATACCGGTAGCAGGATCCACGAAAAGAGGAGCGGATACTCGAAGCAGATCCAGACGATCTGCCAATAAACGCTGGAAGAAATCCTTTACGGTTTTGATCGCGATCTGTGTTTCATATAAATTCAAATGAGATTTATAATTCTTAGGTATGCTGGGTTTTGCCATAAATTAACCTGCCTGCGCTTGCGTGCGCCAATCCATCACTGAATACGCATAATTTATTCAGCTGCTACCTTACTATTTAAACTCTTTTTCCTCTGTTTGGCAAGTCTTTTCTGATTAAACATCTAACTTTTCAGAGGCCTTTGCCAGGTTTTCAATAATAGAAATGTGCTGAGGGCATGCAGCCTCACACTTGCCGCAGCGGATACAGTCACCGGCACGGCCACTTCCTGCAGCGATCAGATCTTTATAAAGACCGTGAGGACGGAAGTGCTCGCCAAAGGTGATCAGCATATTATAACGTTTGAATACGTCCGGGATGCGGATGGACATGGGGCAGCCCTCCACACAGTAACGGCAGGAGGTGCAGGGCACGGTAGGTGCATTTAAAATGATCTCCTGTGCAGCCTTTACTGCAGCCTGTTCTTTCTCGCTAAGGGGCTTAAAATCCTTGAAAACAGCAGCGTTGTCTGCCATCTGTTCAAAGCTGCTCATACCGGAGAGAACAACCTTTACACCGGGCAGAGAGGCTGCAAAACGCAGTGCATAGGATGCGGAGGAAGCATTCGGGTCGCATTCGTCCAGGCAAAGTCTGGCTTCCGGCTTGATATTGGCAAGCAAACCACCCTTTACAGGCTCCATAACTACAATATCCTTGTTATACTTGCGGCAGATCTCGTAGTTTTTGCCGGAGGCAATGATTTCATTGTCCCAGTCTGCATAATTAATCTGGAGCTGTACAAAATCTACATCAGGATGCTCAGTTAACAGCTTCTCCAATAATGCCGGGCTTCCATGGAAGGAAAAGCCTAGGAAGCGGATCTTTCCTTCCTTCTTCATCTGCTCTGCAAATGTCCAGCAGCCGTTGTCATCATAAATGGTTCCGTGAGATTCCTGCAGGCTGTGGAGCAGATAATAGTCAAAATAGTCTATGCCGCAACGGTCTAAGGACTCCTGAAACATCTTAGCAGGACCAAGATCCGGCGTAAAAATCCAGGCAGCCATTTTGGAGGCTACGGTATAGCTTTCTCTGGGATGACGGTCTACCACTGCCTTTTTAAAGGCAACCTCGGAACCGCCATATATATAAGCGGTATCAAAATAAGTAAATCCGTCTTCTAAAAAGGTATCTGCCATACGGGAGAATTCCTTTATATCGATTTCGCCGTTTGCATCCTTAGGAAGACGCATCAGGCCAAATCCAAGCTTCTTTTCGGGCCAAATTGTCATGATCATTATTCCTTTCATTTCTCAATTATATAGTTGACACTCTCCTTCTTATGTTAATGTTTTTGAGAACACTTGTCAAATAAAAAAGAAGCCGGCCTGCTTTTTACGAATGGATGCTTTTTCGGTAAGTGAGCGGTGTTGTTCCCTTGTATTTTTTGAAAATACGGGAATAGTAATTGGCGTTGGGGAAACCGCATTGGTTGGCAATCTGCTGGATCGGTGCCTTGGTGGTATTTAACAGCAGTATGGAATGCTCAATACGGATCTCGTTAATATATTCCGTCAGGGTTTTGCCGGTTTTACGGCGGAAGGTGGCGGATAAATAGTTCTCTGTAACGGAACAATACCGGGCTAATGTGCTTATTGAGAAAGAATTCCGGTAATTTAAGTCAATATACTGTATGCATTTTTCAATGACCTCCGAATAGTGATGTGCAGAATGGTTCTTGGCCAAAAGGCAGTATTTTCGGATGATCACGGTGGAAAGACTTTCCAATTGCTTCATGGAAATGCAGCGTTCGATCTTCATGGCAAGTTCGGTGGAGAGCTGATCAATATAGTAAGGGTGCACGTTGACACGCTCCATGGATTTGCGAAGCAGGGTATTGAGGATGACCATCATATTCTTATAATTTCGGACAGGATCATAGGATCTTGGAGCAAATTTAAAGTTGGTAAATCTGCGATACCATTCCAGGGCCAAGGCATTATCTCCTTTAGAAACAGCCTCTAACATCTGATTTTCTACGTAGTAGCGGTTTTCCAGGGCTGCCAGGGGAACACTGTTATCTTCTTCCTCCGGTATAAACTGGTCCAGGTCTGCTGCGTCAGGTGCAAATTCCAAAAAGCGATATTGCATACTGCTGCCGTAGATACAAAGCAACAGCGGACGGATCAGTGACAGCCAGGCACTTAAGGGAGTGATCGACGGAATACGGTGAAAAAATTCCAGACAGCTGTTCGTATATTTGAGAGGAATTTCATTTTGCTGGAGAATCGATTTTATCTCATTGACTTCGAAAATACTGTCCAGAACAGGACCTACAACAATATATTTTGCATGGTATTCCTCCTGCCATTTTTTCGGAAGGAGAAAAATACAATAATCAATTTTCAGTCTGTCATGGAAAAAGAGTACGGGACTGTCATAAGTCAGCTGTTCCAATAAAGAGAGAAAGGCACTGTAGCGGTAATTATGATAGATGGATCTGCGCAGACCATAGTCAATTTGGGAAATATTCTGCAGACTGTCATCAAACAGCAGAAACTGGATACCCTGCTGCTCAAAGACGGATCGATAAAGCTCTAAAACATCAACGGTCATGGCACTTCCTCCTTTTGAAATCGGACAAATAATAGTACAAAAAGCTGTTTTCTTATAAATACCATAGAATTGTGCTAAAAACAAGTAATTCTGTGCGAGAAATGATGATTTATGTAAGTTATAATAGAAAAAAAAGATTTGGAGGTATCCGTTTATGGAAACGAAGGAGAATAATTCAATTCATCGTGCTAAAACATGGGAACTGGCAGGGTTTGCATTAAACAATGTAGCAACGAATGCCTATATGTGGGAAATGACCTTTATCAGCTATTTTCTGACCGGATTTATAGGGGTGGCAGTTGTATTGGCTACTTCTATTGTGACGATCATGAGAATATGGGATGGAGTCACAGATCCGTTTGTGGGTTATATTATAGATAAAACAGACGGAAAATTCGGCAAGAACAGACCGTTCATCATTATCGGTCAGGTCATCATGCTGATCATGAGTGCTGTGATATTCTTTGTCACACCTAAGCTGCCCCAGGCAATCCGTTTTGTATCATTTATCATTTTTTATGCAATTTATATCATCGGATATACGGCACAGTGTGTAGTTACGAAGTCTGCACAGACCTGTCTGACAAACGATCCGAACCAGAGACCGCTATTTTCTGTGTTTAATGGTATCTTTACTGCAGTATTCTTTGCATTGATGCCTTATTATTCCTATACTTATTTACTTGGAAAACATCAGTATCAGATGAATGAAGGCTTCTTCGCGGAACAGTGGAGATTCTGCCTGATCATTTCAGTGGTATGCTCTGTGATCGCTTATATATCATTGATTCGTAAGGACAGATCCGAGTACTTCGGAATCGGAAAGCCGACGCCGGTTAATTTCAAGGATTATTGGGATATTTTAAAGAATAATCGTGCTATGCAGATGTTGGTTGTTACTGCATCCACAGATAAGCTTGCTACACAGACTAAGAGTGATGCAACCGTTACCTTGATCATTTACGGAATCGTGTGCGGAAATGCTGCGGCATCCGGCCTGGTATCCTCCTATACAACGATCCCGAATGTGTTATTTATCATGTTTGGTGCCGGTTTGATCGCTGCAAAGCTTGGACAGAAGAAATCCATTCAGGTTGGTTCCTGGGGAGCCCTGATCTGTTCTGCTGCCCTGATCGCACTGTTTGTTCTGGGTAATCCCACCACACTCAGCCTTCCGGGAGACGGAAGATTCCAAAGCTGGAGTCTGTTTACCGTACTGTTCCTTTTGCTTACCGTAGCTTTCAATGGATTTACCCAGATCACGGGAAGTGTGGTAATTACAATGACAGCGGATGTATCCGATTACGAAGTATACAGAAGCGGCAAATATCTGCCCGGTATGATCGGCACCCTGTTCAGCTTTGTAGATAAGCTGGTATCATCTATGGCAACTACCATTGTAGGTCTGATGTGTGCGGCAATTGGATTTACCGCAGCACTTCCGACAGCAGAAACACCTTACAGTACAGCGCTTTTGGTAATCGGACTTGTGTGCATGTACGGAATGGTTCTGATCGGACGTATCATCGGTCTGATCGCTATGAAGTTCTATCCTCTCAGCAAGGAAAAAATGGAAGAAATTCAGGGAGAAATTGCTGCAATTAAGGCAAGAAATGCGGCATAATAAGGATTGTATATCAGTTCAGCCCAAAACAGAGGCTGAACTGATCTTGATAAAAGGAGCATGATACATGGACGATTCATTCAAAGTAAGTGATCTGGTCGCAGCGGAAGAAGAACTGCGGCAGCTGAAAGAAAAATACGGAGAAACGGAAAAAGAGCCTTTTTGGAAAAGAATGATCACTGCATATGCAGAGAAAAAGGCAGCACGTCAGCCGGTAAAGATACGCAAAGCGAAGTACTGTCTGGCAGCCTTGTTCGGAGGCTGGCTGGGAATTCATTGCTTTATGGTAAACAAAAAAGCATTGGGTTTTCTGTATCTTGTATTGGCATTCAGCGGCATTTCCTTTTTAATGAGTATACTGGACATCTGGTATGCGGCATTTCTTCAGACAGATGAGCAAAAATGTATCATGATATAAGATGACATACTTGGCAGCATGATAATAACAGGAGGATTCAATGAGAGCAAGCGATAATGTAAAATATTATGTAAATGAAAACGGACCGAAGATCGGTACCGTAAGCCGTAAAGTGATAGAAAAGGACGGTCTTATCTTTAAGGATATTGACGGCAGCGGAGAAGTAAGCAAAATCAATGACTGGAGAGTTCCGGCAACAGAGCGTGCACAGGAGTATGCAAAGCTTTTAGGCTTAGAGGAAAAGATTGGTCAGTTATTTGTCTCTGACTGGCGTATGGGTAAATACCCGATGCCGCTGGTGATGGGATCGAACGAGATTCCTGAGTATGTTCTGGATGATTCAGGTACCCTGGATGAAGCATCCCATACCGTGAAAACAATTTTTGGAGAGCAGTTTATTCCCGGTACCACGGAATTATTAAAGGACTGGTTTGTAAGACATACAATCCTGCGTGCAAATGCATCAGCAGATGATATGGCGGATTATTTAAACCAGATGCAGTATGTTGCAGAAACCTGTGAGCATTTTGTGCCGGTCAGCGTGACCTCCAACTCCCGTAATGAGCATGGAGAGGCCGTATTTGGTATGAATGATGCGGCAGGAGTATTCCCAGCATGGCCGGGAACACTTGGTATTGCAGCAGCGGTCAAGGGAGACGGCATGGAGATCGTTGATCAGTTTGCAGATTGTGTAAGACGTACCTGGAACGCAACCGGTCTGAAAAAGGGTTATATGTACATGGCGGATGTCATGACAGATCCCAGATGGCAGCGCTCCTACGGCACCTTTGGAGAGGATCCGGCACTGGTGCGTGAGATCTTTGAACATATTATCCCGCGTATCCAAGGAAGCTGTGAAGGCGTTACCGAGGACGGCGTAGCTATGACAGTAAAACATTTCCCCGGCGGCGGTGCCCGTGAAAACGGTTTTGATCCTCATTATAAAGCAGGTCAGTGGAACGTATATCAGACTGAGGGCAGTTTGCAGAAATATCATATCCCGGGATTCGAGGCAGCAGTAGAATACAATGCTTCCTCCATTATGCCCTATTATGCAAAGCCTGCAAAGGATAAGTCCGCACCTCAGACGGATAAAAACGGAAATCCTATGGAGATGCAGCCTTATGGCTTTGTATATAACAAACCCTTCATAGATGAACTGCTTCGTAAGCAAATGGGATTTAAGGGCTATATCAATTCCGATACAGGCGTTGTACACAACATGAACTGGGGCGTAGAGATGCTGGATGAGCCGGAAAGAATCGGCTATGCGATCAATTATGTAGGAGTGGATCTGATCGGTGGCCAGTTTGATAATGAGTTTGCCCGTGAAGCTTACAAGCGTTCCAAGAATGATTATTATGATACACATGAGGTACCGGAAGGCTTTACAAGAGAAGAACTCGTTTTAACAGATGCTTCCATTGATCGTGCGGTTGCACGTACTCTGAAAGAAATGTTTGAACTGGGTATGTTTGAAAATCCGTATCGTGATCCTATGGCAGCAAAGGAAGCTGCTGCAGAAGCAGAAGACTGGGAACGTGCAATGGATGCTCACAGAAAGAGCGTTACTTTGTTAAAAAATGACAGCACTCTGCCTTTAACAGCAGATAAGCTGGAGGAAAAGAAGGTTTATGCAGAAAGCTTCCACAAAAATGCGCAGAGAGCTGAAAAGCTGACAAAGGCATTAAAGGAGCAGCTTGGCAACGTGACCTTAACTGATAATCCTCAGGAGGCCGATTATGCGATCCTTATGCTGCATCCTTCATCAGGCGAATATTTCAGCGCTACAAGCGGTTATTTGGAGCTGGATATCTGTGAAGGAAAAGAGGTACACAATGTGGATGAGAATTGCTGCCCTACTGCAGAAACACATTTGGAAACTACTCTTTACGGTGCAGACCGTATCCGTCAGATATCTGAGGCAGTGCATGCAAACGGAGGTAAGGTGATCATCAATGTGAATGTGACACTTGCATGGATCCTGGGCAATGTAGAACCTTATGCGGATGCATTCTTAGTTGGTTATGATACCTATACCTCTGCAACGTTGGATGTTATCTTCGGAAGATTTTCACCGGTAGGCAAGCTTCCTATTACATTCCCGCGTGCAGATGAAGTGCTTGTTGTAAACGAAAAGGGTGTATGTATCAGCCCGAATGATGTACCCGGATATGACAAGGATCTGTATATGCCGGATTCCCTGAAGGACGAAAACGGCAAGGCCTATGCATACAGAGATGCAGCAGGCAATTATTATGAGCTTGGATTCGGACTTGGATTTTAAAACGAATATGCATAGAAGATAAAAAAGAAGCTTGGATTTGGAAATAAATCCAAGCTTCTTTTTAAAAGTCAGCTTAAGGCTGTTTTCCGATATAAGCCAGGATGCCGCCGTCAACATAGAGAATATGACCATTGACAAAATTGGAGGCATCAGAAGCCAGAAATACGGCAGGACCCTGCAGATCCTCGGTGGTACCCCATCTTGCTGCAGGAGTTTTGGCAATGATAAACTGATCAAAGGGATGGGGACTTCCGTCAGGCTGTGTTTCCCGAAGAGGGGCAGTCTGGGGAGTTGCAATATAGCCGGGACCGATACCGTTGCACTGAATATTATATGCGCCGTATTCTGCACAGATGTTTCTGGTTAACATTTTTAATCCGCCTTTGGCAGCAGCATATGCGGAGACGGTTTCCCGTCCTAATTCACTCATCATGGAGCAGATATTGATGATCTTTCCATGACCTTTTTGGATCATGGAAGGAATGACCGCCTTGGCCATGATAAAAGGCGCATTCAGGTCTACATCCACGACCTGGCGAAACTGCTCTGCAGTCATTTCAATCATAGGAATTCGTTTGATGATACCTGCATTGTTGACCAGTATATCGATCGTGCCGACCTCCTTTTCAATTACAGATACCATCTCGCTTACTGCTTTCTCATCACATACATCACATACATAGCCGTGAGCGTCGATGCCTTCTGCCTTGTACGCAGCAAGTCCCTTGTCTACCAGCTCCTGATTGATATCATTGAAGCAGATGATGGCTCCTGCCTCGGCATAAGCCTTGGCAATGGCAAAGCCGATACCATAGGAAGCACCGGTGATCAGGGCAATTTTTCCTTCCAGTGAAAAGCTTTTCATATCAAATGCCATAGTATATTTCCTCCTATTCTACATGATTTCCGTATTTGCTACATTGTCCATATCGGAGAAATCCTGGTTTTCTCCTACCATGCCCCAGATAAAGGTATATGCCCGGGAACCGCTTCCGGCATGAATGGACCAGCTGGGAGAGATGACTGCTTCCTCATTTCGTACAACAATGTGACGTGTTTCCGTAGGTTCTCCCATATAGTGCATTACAAAGGCACTTTCCGGCATATCAAAGTATAAATAAACTTCCATTCTTCTGTCATGAGTATGACAGGGCATGGTATTCCATACGCTGCCCGGCTTTAAGGCAGTCATACCCATTACCAGCTGACAGCTTTCTACCTGACCGGGCAGGATATATTTATTGATCACACGATCATTGGATTCTTCTAAACTGCCAAGTGCAACCTTATTTTCGTCCTTAATGATCACAACGCCTTCTTCCGGAGTGCCTTCCGGTCTGATCAATACCGTAGGATAGGTTTTGTGTGCAGGAGCACTGTTAAAATAGAATTTGGCAGGATCAGACGGATCGGCACTCTGAAAGGAGATCTCCTTCGCACCCATACCGATATACATGCCGTCCTTATGTGCAACCGTATATTCCCGTCCGTCTACAGTAACGGTTCCGGTACCGCCGATATTGATCAGTCCCAGCTCACGTCTTTGCAAGAAGTATTCTGCTCTCAGCTCTTCTCCTGCCGTCAGCTTCAGCAAACGGTTTACAGGGGTAGCAGCGCCGGTGATAATGCGGTCGATGTGGCTGTAGACAAGCTTGATCTCATCGGGGGTAAAGAGGCCCCGGATCAGAAACTCCTCTCTCAGTCTTTTGGTGTCATAGTGCTTTACGTCTCTTGGTGAAGATGCAGTTCTTAATTCCATGTTGTAACCCTCCCATAGTAATAATTGGTATTTTACATAATATAAAATGGCATTCTCATAGATCC
>CAYXQG010000002.1:0-27098 GCA_964467405.1 uncultured Acetatifactor sp.
GGTATATCAGAGGATATTTTAACGGAATCAGAAGATGCTTTCTTAAAGAAGGCAGAAAGCATAGGATTCCCTTTCGATTGAAACATTCTGTTAATTATTTGAAAGTGCAGATTTGGCTTATTTTTGGGGTTTTTGAAAACTTTATAAAATATTAAGTTGTAAAATTTGTAATAATATTGTAAAATATTGTGAGATGCAAAAATACGGGTGGCATTTATGATAAAGGATAACCAAAAGATCTTTAACAGAATGCATGTTATTATGGATGCGGTCATTACGATCCTGTCCTATGTTTTAGCATACGTTCTGAAATTTTATATCATCGACGCCGGTACGACGGGCGTAGGAGTTCTTCCTTTGAAGGATTATTTTGGTGTACTCTTCTTTTTGGTGCCGGTCTATGTGCTCCTGTATTATACATGTGATGTTTACGGCCCGAAGAGAACCGGCAGACAGAGGAGAGAGATTGCAGCCATCATACAGGCGAATACGATCGGTATGGCGATTTATATCATCGTTCTGTATTTGGTCATACGGGAGATCCATTATTCCCGCTCCATGCTGGCACTTTTTTATGTACTGAATATTGCGATCACTACATTTTCCAGAATTATTTTGCGTAAGACCTTGCGCAACTTGCGTAAGAGGGGTTATAATCTGAAGCATGTGCTGGTCGTTGGATATTCCAGAGCAGCCGAAAGTTACATTGACAGACTCCAGTGGAATCCGCAGTGGGGGTATTCCTTGTGCGGAATATTAGATGATACTGTTCCTGAAGGAACCCTTTATAAGGGCGTAAGGGTAATGGGCAATATTGACAGGCTTCCTGCTATTTTGCAGGAGAATAAGCTGGATGAGATTGCCATTGCACTGTCTTTGAAGGATTATAGCAGGCTGGAGGATATCGTAAACATTTGTGAGAAATCCGGTGTGCATACAAAGTTTATCCCGGATTATAACAGTCTGATTCCCAGCAGACCGTATACAGAGGATCTGATGGGACTTCCGGTGATCAATATCCGATATGTTCCCCTTTCCAATATGGGAAACATGGTTGTGAAAAGAACAATGGATATTGTGGGTTCCTTATTTGGAATCATCATAACATCGCCGGTTCTATTGCTGATCGCTGCGTTGGTAAAGCTTACCAGCCCGGGTCCCGTGATATTTAAGCAGGAGCGTGTGGGTATGCACAACGAGCCCTTCTACATGTACAAGTTCCGCAGCATGGAACAGCAGACGGAGGAGGACGAGAAGAAGGCATGGACGGTCAGAAATGATCCGAGAGTGACTTCTGTAGGTAAGATTTTGCGTAAGACCAGCTTGGACGAGTTGCCACAGCTTTTTAATATTTTAAAAGGAGATATGAGTCTGGTAGGACCCAGACCGGAAAGACCTTTGTTTGTTGAGAAGTTTAAGGAAGAGATCCCGCGGTATATGATCAAGCATCAGGTCAGACCCGGCCTTACCGGTTGGGCGCAGATCAATGGTTATCGCGGAGATACCTCTATCAAAAAGCGTGTGGAATATGATCTGTATTATATTGAAAACTGGACCCTTGGGTTTGACATTAAAATCATCATACTGACCTTTTTTACGGGTTTTATAAATAAAAATGCATATTAATTACAGTTGATAAGGAGATTTAGCAATGGCAATCAAATCAAATAATGCCGGTGGCGAAAATACGAACAGGAGAAAAACAAACAGTAAGAAGAAGAAAAAGCAGCAGATTAAGATCTTTATCTTTATAGCAGAGATTCTCATTATCCTTGCTATGTTGTTTGTTGTATGGAAGGTTTTCATGGCTACAGACGAGGCAGAGGGTCCGCAGTTTACAACCGTAGAGCCCAGCGATGTTATCATCAATGAGGATGTGAAAGATAATATTGAAGCCACAGTTCCGGACGGAGAAGAGGAACCCAAGATCAAGGGTTATTGGAATATTGCACTTTTTGGTTTGGATGCAAAGGACAGTGATCATCTGACCTCCGGAAGCCGAAGCGACAGTATTATGGTAGCCTCTATTAATAAGGATACCGGGGATATTAAGTTAGTATCCGTATATCGTGATACGTATCTGAATATCGGCAATGACAGATATACCAAGTGTAATGCAGCCTATTCCAAGGGCGGTGCAGCACAGGCGATCAGTATGCTGAACATGAACCTGGATCTGAATATTACAGACTTTGTTGCAGTCGGTTATGTAGCGCTGGCAGAATGTGTAGATGCACTCGGCGGTGTATGGATCGATGTTGACAGCGAAGAGTTAAAGCATATCAACAACTATCAGATCAGTATCGTAAATGATCTGGCAGAGTTTACAGAGGCTGATTATATTAAGGTTGAAAAATCCGGTTACCAGCTTTTGAATGGTTTACAGGTTGCAGGCTATTGCCGTATCCGTGCTACTGCAGGAAGTGACTTCGCTCGTGCAGAACGTCAGAGAGAGGTTATCAAGGCAATGGCAGATCAGGCCAAGAAGGCTAATATCAATACCTTAACTGATATTGTTACAAAGGTAGCAAAGCATGTTTATACCGATATTGATGTGAAGGACATGATCGAGCTTTTAAAGAACATTACAGATTATGAAATCGTAGAAGAGGGCGGTTTCCCACGTAGCGATCTGTGGGCAAATGCAGATATGGATGCAGATGGTGCATGTGTAGTTCCTACCGATCTGGAAAAGAACGTAGTGTGGCTCCATGAGTTCCTGTTTGAGGAAGCTGATTATAAAGTATCCTCAACCGTATCTGAGTGCTGTCAGGTTATCAAGGATAAGACAGCGGCACATATTGATAAGATCAGAGAATAAGATTGATAAAAGGGAGCGGAGTGCTCCCTTTTATGTTTTAATTTGAGACAGGGAGTAAGCAATATGGCAGAATTAACAGTGGATGTGATCATTCCCACATACAAACCGGATAAGTCTTTTTTTGAATTAGTGCAGAAGCTGGAGAGTCAGACCAGACCGGTTCGGAATATCATCATCATGAATACAGAAGAAAAATATTTTGAACAGCTGGCTTACGGGAACCGGTTTCCCGATAAACATCATAATGTCAAAAAATTTCACCTTTCCAAAAAGGAATTTGATCATGGAAAGACCAGACGGGCAGGGGTGCAGAAATCAGATGCAGATATTTTTGTGATGATGACACAGGATGCCATGCCGGTGGATGATCGCCTGATTGAGAAGCTGGTGGATGCATTACAGCAGGAGAATGTGGCGGCAGCATATGCAAGGCAGTTAGCGAAGCCTGATTGCAATGAGGCAGAACGCTTTATGCGGCAGTTTAATTATCCGGAAGAATCCTGCATAAAATCCTTGGAAGATCTGGATAAGCTGGGTATTAAAACTTATTTTTGCTCCGATGTATGCTGTGCATACAACAGAAAAGTATATGATGAACTGGGAGGCTTTATTCACCATGCCATTTTCAATGAGGATATGATCTATGCAGCCAAGGCAATGAAGCACGGTTACAGAATTGCTTATGTAGCGGATGCACAGGTACTCCATTCCCATAATTACAATTGCAGTCAGCAATTTAAGCGGAATTTTGATATGGGTGTTTCCCAGGCAGACCATCCGGAAGTTTTCGAAGGGGTACCCTCCGAGGGCGAAGGCATCCGCAGTGTGAAGGCAACGATTGCCCATTTGAAAAAAAATAATATGCGGAATAAGATACCCTATGTGATCCTGCAGAGTGGCTGCAAGTATATGGGATACCGATTGGGAAAGCAGTATAAGCACCTGCCCAAGAGACTGGTACTTGCATGCACGTCGAATGAGTCCTATTGGAAGCAGGAGGAGCTTCGGGAAGATATCAAAAATATTGATCCATCGGCCGGTTACGGCAAAACGGAGTCGGAAAGAAATAAAATATAAAAAAATTATAACTGTTTCATTATTTTGTCACAGAATTAACACAATTTGTGAATATACTGGAGTCATCAAGTGAAGAAAGAAGATGCAGGAAAACATTTGCATCAGAAGGAGGAATACACATGTACGATTTCAATGACAATGAAACAAACAAAGATTTTGTTGAAAGCGGGGAGCATACAGAACGAAGAGAACAGACGCAGAATTATGATTGGCAGAATAACCAATATACAGGTTCATCCCATCATACGCAACAGGAGGAAAAGAAATCCTTTGGTATATTCCGTAAGATTATGGTGGCAGCCTGTTGTGGACTGTGCTTCGGTCTTTTTGCAGGAGTGGGTCTGTTTGCGGTGAACCAATTCTCTGACTTGAATTTATGGACACAGCAGGAATATCAGAGTACAACCGGAAACAGCATTGGCGAAAGAGAGAATTCCACATATAAAGAGGATGGTATCAATGCAGCAGGTGCCACACAGATCTCTGTTGTAACATCAGATTATACAGCAGTAGTAAAGAAGGTAATGCCTTCCATGGTTTCTATTGTAAATAATTATGTAGAAGAGCAGCAATCCTTCTGGGGTCAGAGCTACAGCTACGAGGGTCAGTCCAGCGGTTCCGGAATCATTATCGGCGAAACAGAGGAGGAATTGCTGATCGCAACCAATCATCATGTAGTATCCGGTGCCAATACCATTGAGGTTACCTTTATTGATGACAGTGTAGCAACTGCTCAGGTAAAGGGTACGGATTCGGATATGGATCTGGCAGTGATCGCTATTCCCATAGATGCCCTGACCAATGATACCAGACAGAGCATTGCAGTGGCAAAAATGGGCGACAGTGATGCATTGAATCTGGGCGAGCCTGTCATTGCTATCGGTAATGCCTTAGGATACGGACAATCTGTAACAGGCGGATATGTAAGTGCTCTTGACAGAGAGGTTGAACTGGAGGATGGTTCTACAGGTACCTTTATTCAGACAGATGCGGCGATCAATCCCGGTAACTCAGGCGGCGCATTGTTAAATATCAACGGTGAAGTGATCGGTATCAATTCCAATAAGATCACCAGCAATACCATTGAGGGTATGGGTTATGCAATTCCGATTACTGCGGCAGAGCCGATCATTGAGGATCTGATGAGCAAGGAAACAAGATATAAGGTAGAAGACGGTAACGTTGGTTATATGGGTGTTAATCTGCTCACGATCCCGGCAGAATACAATTTCCCGGAAGGAGTATTTGTCAGAAGCGTGGTGGCCGGTTCTCCTGCAGAACAGGCAGGTATCATCAGCGGTGATTTCATTGTAAACTTTGACGGAGAGAAGATCAGCAACAATGAGGATCTTTTGGAAGCACTTCAGTATTATGCACCCGGTGCAACTGCTGAGATCACGGTTATGAGAGCTACGAACGGCGTATATGAGAAGGTCGCCCTGACCATTACACTGGGAACAAATCCAAACAGACAGCAATAGTACATTCCCCGGATAGCTTAGCTATCCGGGGAATTTCTGCAGGGTGCGTATTTATAAAAAGTTTACTTGTATAATGAGTTTTTGTTGGGTATAATAGGCATGTCGCAGATATCCCTGCAAAGGGCAGTTGGCCGGGGAGAAACTGTACTGTGATTTGGAGGAAAGTATGACTGATTTTTATGATGATAAAAATGATTTGACAATAGAAGATGTGAAGAAAACAGAGGAAACAAAGCAGGCAGAGGAAGAGAAGAATGATTATGAAGATGTGTGCTTCGTATGCCGCCGCCCGGAAAGTAAGGCGGGAAAGATGTTTAAGCTTCCGAATAATATCTGCATATGTGATGACTGTATGCATAAGACCATGGAAACGGTCAGCCAGTTTGATTATCAGGGGATGTTAAATGATCCGAATTTCCAAAAGGATATGGATCAGATCATGAAGGGAGGGTATCCGAATATCCGCTTTATCAACATGGCGGATCTGCAGGGGAACGGCGGTATTCCGAACAAGCAAAAGCTGAAGAAGAAAAAGCAGGAAGAGGGCGCACAGCCTGTTTTCAATATCAGGGATATTCCTGCACCCCATAAGATCAAGGCAAGCCTGGACGAATATGTAGTAGGACAGGAGCATGCCAAGAAAACAATTGCTGTAGCAGTTTATAACCATTATAAGCGTGTTGCAACCGGAACCATGGATGAAATAGAGATTGAAAAGTCCAATATATTGATGTTAGGACCGACCGGCAGCGGTAAGACATATCTGGTCAAGACTCTGGCAAGGCTTTTGGATGTGCCTTTGGCGATTGCAGATGCCACTTCGCTGACAGAGGCGGGATATATCGGTGATGATATTGAAAGTGTTGTTTCCAAGCTTTTGGCAGCTGCGGACAATGATGTAGAGAAGGCAGAGAGAGGGATTATCTTTATTGATGAGATCGATAAGATTGCCAAAAAGAAAAATGCCACTGCCCGTGACGTCAGTGGTGAAAGCGTACAGCAGGGCATGCTGAAGCTTTTGGAAGGCGCTGAGGTAGAGGTGCCGGTAGGAGCAAACAGCAAGAATGCCATGGTGCCCCTGGCAACGGTAAATACCAAGAATATTCTCTTTATCTGCGGTGGTGCATTCCCGGATCTGGAGGAGATCATTAAGGAAAGACTGACAAGGACGGCATCCATTGGTTTTAATGCTACCTTAAAGGATGCTTACGATCATGAGGAGAATCTGTTGGCAAGAGTAACGGTGGAGGATCTTCGTAAATTCGGTATGATTCCGGAGTTTTTGGGACGTTTGCCCATCATCTGTACCCTGGAAGGCCTTTCTAAGGATATGATGGTGAAGATTTTGAAGGAGCCTAAGAATGCGATCCTGAAGCAATATCAGAAGCTTTTGGAATTAGATGAAGTAAAGCTGGAATTTAGTGACGAGGCGTTGGAGGCAATTGCAGAGAAGGCAATGAAGAAGGATACCGGCGCAAGAGCGCTGCGCTCCATCATTGAGGAGTTTATGCTGGATATTATGTATGAAATTCCTAAGGATGACAACATTGGCCGTGTCACCATTACAAGGGAATATATAGAGGGGACGGGAGGACCTATTATTGATATCCGCAGCAATTTGCTGGTAGAGAAGCAGGAAGACTTAAATGTAATAGAAGAGTGATTGTACAGCCTCCGACATGAAATGCCGGAGGCTGTTTTTGAAAAAAGGCTATTGACAATTCTATAAAAGGTGATAATATAAACATATGAACAATAATTCATATGTTTATTTTTTTTAGAGAACAAATACAGATATGGATTGGAAAGGATGGAGTAGGGATGAAGAAGAAATACAAGATTGAAGTGGATTGTGCTAATTGTGCATTGAAGATGGAGGAGGCTGCAAAGAAGGTGGCAGGTGTAGTGAATGCAACGGTCAGCTTTATGACACAGAAGATGCAGGTGGAATTTGCAGAGGGTGCAGATGAACAGGCTGTTATGAAGGAAGTGCTTAAGGCGTGCAAAAAGGTAGAATCTGACTGTGAGATCTTTTTATAGTATAGTATCGGATGTATTCCGATAAAGCAAATTATCTTAAGAGGGTTATTTTATGACGAAGAAACAAAAAAAGGTCTTATACCGTATTATTGCATCAGCAGTATTGCTTATACTGCTGCAGCTTTCAGGAATCAGCGGTTGGGCGGCATTTGCCGTATACATGGCTTCTTATTTTGTGATTGGCTATGATATCCTAAGGAAAGCAGTGCTTGGGATTATACACGGCAAGGTCTTTGATGAGAACTTTCTGATGGCGGTGGCAACGGTAGGCGCCATTGCATTGGGAGAATATGCAGAAGGCACAGCAGTTATGCTTTTTTACCAGATCGGAGAATTGTTCCAGAGCTATGCGGTTGGAAAGAGCCGCAGAAATATAGTAGGACTTATGGATATTCGTCCGGATTATGCAAATGTGGAAGGTGAAAATGGTCAGCTGGAGCAGATAGATCCGGATGATGTGGCAATCGGTACTACGATCCTTGTCAGGCCAGGTGAGAAGATTCCTATTGATGGAAAGATCATAGAAGGAAGATCGGATCTGAATACCAGTGCATTGACCGGAGAGAGTATGCCGAGAGAGGTGTCTGAGGGAGATCAGGTCATCAGCGGCTGCACTAATCTGACAGGACTTTTGAAGATAGAAACCACTAAGGAGTTCGAGGAATCTACAGTTTCTAAGATCCTGGAGCTGGTAGAGAATTCCAGTATGCATAAGTCAAGATCGGAGAATTTTATTACAAAATTTGCCCGGGTTTATACACCGGCCGTATGCGGTGCAGCAGTGGTCCTGGCAATAGTGCCGCCCCTGTTTCAGCTTTTGACAGGGGATGCTATGCCGGATTGGAGTGAATGGGTGATCAGAGCATTGACATTTTTGGTCATCAGCTGCCCGTGTGCTTTGGTAATTTCTATTCCCTTAAGCTTTTTTGGCGGTATCGGCGGAGCATCTGCCTGCGGTATCCTGATAAAAGGCTCCAATTATATGGAAACACTGGCAAAAACAGAATGTGTAGTTTTTGATAAGACGGGAACCCTGACGAAGGGTGTATTTGAGGTAGTCGGGGTACAGACGGCGGATGAGAGGATTTCGCCGGAAGAATTGCTCAGACTTTCAGCAGGTGCAGAAAGCTATTCTACCCATCCGATCAGTAAAAGCCTGATCGCAGCCTATGAGAAAATGGCAGACCGGGAAAAGGAAGCAGGAACGGATGAAGCGAAAGGCAGGAGAGAACAGGTCGTTTCTGGTGTAGAGGAGATCAGTGGACATGGTGTGAGCGCTCTTGTAGATGACCGAAGGGTGTCTGTGGGCAATAAAAAACTGATGGATGCCTTGAAAATACAGGCTCCGGCGGCAGCAGAAGGCGGAACCATCCTCTATGTGGCAGTGGATGGCAGTTATGCAGGTCATATTGTGATCGCTGATGTGCCAAAGGAAACCTCTGCCGGTGCACTGGAAAAGCTTAGAGGAGCCGGCGTAAGGAAGTTAGTCATGTTAACCGGTGATGTGAGAGCCGCTGCGGTAGCTGCAGCGAAGCAGCTGGGTGGTCTGGATGAGGTACAAAGTGAGCTCCTTCCTGCTGAAAAGGTGACACATGTAGAACGCCTGCTTCAGGAAAAGAGCCCGAATAAGGCACTGGTATTTGTGGGAGACGGCATCAATGATGCACCGGTGCTTTCCAGAGCAGATGTAGGTATTGCCATGGGAGCCATGGGCTCTGATGCAGCAATTGAGGCGGCAGATGTAGTGCTTATGGATGATGATCCCCGGAAGATAGCACTTGCCATTCAGATCTCCCGTAAATGCCTCAGGATCGTATACCAGAATATTATTTTTGCATTGGGTGTAAAGGCAGTCTGTCTGATCCTTGGCGCAATGGGAATCGCCAATATGTGGCTGGCTATTTTCGCAGACGTAGGAGTCATGGTGATTGCAGTACTCAATGCAATCCGTTGTTTGTATGTTAAAAAATAATATCACCTGTGATAAGTCACTGCTGTGTGCATAACATAGTAGTGACTTTTTTGGGATGTTTCGAAAATGGATTGCAAGGAGAAGATAATATCAAATGATTATGCAGATGGTGTACTGGATTTCCCGGTGGAGAGGGTTATCGGAGAAAATGAGGATATTTGTTATATAAAGCTGGATGACAGATATTCTGTGGCTTATCGGAATCGTATCCTGTCAGCGGATCGGCAGGGAGGTATTTTGCAATATCCTTATATTCCGAAGATATACGGTCTGATGCAGGAGGTAGAAGCAGGCACTGTACCGGACAACAGGTTTGATCCTTCGGCACTGATAAACAGCGGTATCAGACAATTACAGGGACCACCCTTATATTTAACGGGAAGAGGTGTGATCATGGCTTTTGTTGATACAGGGATTACGTATACCGATAGAGCCTTTCGAAATCCGGACGGCAGCAGCCGTATTCTGGCTATTTGGGATCAGACCATACAGAACGGAGCAGCACCGGAGGGCTTTTATTTCGGAACGGAATATACAAGAGAGGATATTGACAGGGCACTGGCTTCCCAAAGCCCGCAGCAGATCGTGGCGACCACGGATCCGATACGTCACGGAACGGTTGTGACAGGTGTTGCAGCCGGCAGCGAGGTAAACGGAGGAAGCACCTACATAGGTGCTGCACCGCAGGCAGATATTGTTGTGGTGAAGCTGAAGGAGTGCAAAGAGTATTTGAGGGAATATTATTTTATACCAAGGGAGGTACCCGCCTACGAGGAGAACGATATTATGTTGGGCATCAGCTATGTGAACCGGTTTGCGGAGACCTTTCGAAGACCGGTGGTCATATGTCTGGGACTCGGCACCAATATGGGCGATCATGCAGGCAATTCCTTCTTGGGGCAGTATTTAAACAGTATTGCACGGATTCGCAGCAGGGCAGTTATTCTGTGCGGAGGAAATGAGGGGAATGCATTTCATCATTATACATGGACTTTTCCGGCAGGAGAAAAGGAAAGGGCGACTTATCGGGATGTGGAGGTACGAGTGGGCGATGGGGAGAAGGGCTTCGTGCTGGAATTCTGGGGAAGTTTGCCGGATCTGTTTAATATAAGTATCCGGTCACCGGGAGGAGAAACCATACCGCCCATCAGACTGGGCTTAGAGCAGCAAAGTACCTACCGTTTTGTATTTGAAAATACGGAGATAACTGTCCAAAGTATACTTGCAGAACCGGAATCCGGAGAGGAATTTATATTATTCCGGTTTAGAGAGCCGACACCGGGCATCTGGAATTTCAGGGTCACCTCCGTAGGAGAGGTATACAACGGTACCTTTCATATGTGGCTGCCTATTTCGCAGTTTTTAAGCAGCACGACTTATTTTTTGGAAGCCAGTCCTGATACAACGATTACAGAACCCGGAATGGCTGATGAGGTCATTACGGTATCCAATTATAATGATGTCAACAAAAGCTTTTATCTGGAATCAGGAAGGGGCTTTAGCCGTACAGGCCGGATCCGTCCGGACCTGGCAGCTCCGGGAGTCAATGTGGCAACACTTTACGGAAACCGGACCGGCAGCAGTCTTTCGGCGGCCATTACGGCAGGGGGAGCTGCCCAGTATATGCAATGGGCTGTGGTAGAAGGCAACAGCCCGTTAGCAGATACAAAGGAGGTACGAAACTATCTGATCAAGGGCGCGGACCGTATGCCGGATAGGAGCTATCCAAACAGGGAATGGGGCTACGGCACTTTAAATGTGCAGGGTATATTCGATGTGATCGCCTTTGGGGGATGAATTCTTGAGAAAAAGTGTAAACCAATATTGACAATATCACTCATTATGTGAAAGAGATTACTGTACCGAAGGGTTATGTGATCAGTGACAAGGTTCTTACCTTAAAGTCAATCCGGAGCGTTCTGAAGGCTAAGATATGGAATAAAAGACTAAAACGGCACAAGTACCTCATGCGTGAGGTACTTGTGCCGTTTTGTCCTTTAATATACTTCTGTCATGCAGCTGCATATGTATATGATACCAAAAGCTATATGTATGAAAAAGAATGTCCAGCCTGTCTGTATACAGATCTGTTGTTTTTTTGTCCGGTTCTGTTTGTACTGCAGTATCAAAAAGCGTATAGTACTTACTACCCATAAAAGCGTCATACCTGACATCATCGGCCACAAGAAGTCACCATGTGTGATCTTACTGCCGCCCTCTGCAAGCAGCGCACACTCCAACAAGCCTACCACATATCCTGTAAGTGCCAGCCGACCTAACGTATCTTTCACAAACCAGCCAGCATTTACCAGCAAAATAAAGAACGGAAAAAGCATGCCTAACAGCATGGAGGCTGCTACATTTTCTGAAAACAACTGCCAAACTTGCATCCATTGTGTGATGATGAGGCCGTCTCCGTCTGCACCATAGCTTCCGCCCCAGATAAAATATGCAAGAAACTGCAGCAGGATATATAAAAGGGAGGGAACACTGATCAGAAGCATCATAATACATTTTTGAAAATATACTGCTGCCGTATGCTCCCTGATGCAGATACGCCTTATCCACTCGTACAGCATCAAAAGACCTACCGTTGGAATAAACATTTCTGCAAACGTAGGCTTTGCCATACAAGATAAAAACAATGTGATGGACAGCATAACATACGCCTTATACGGCTTTCCGGTCATATCCACAAATATCCCTTTATGCTCCGGATTATGAAAGCTTTCTAAAATATCGTAAGTAAAACAAAGACACAATAAAGAAAACGGCTTTACACACATGTGAGTCGGATTGTGCATCGGATTGATAGAAAACTGCCCCAAATATTGACTAAGGGCATCGAACCAATACATATATATTGGCTGAACAATACATAATGCAAATGCGAAAAAGCTTTTTGTAACTTCCCCACATGTAAGCTTATGATAAGCAGCTATCCTGTCAAACATCCAGTATAAAACATAAAAACTAAATATGGCAAAAAAACAGCTCACAAAAGCCGCGGCTGCCTCTAAAGGGATCGGAGTGAAGCACCTTAACAAAATAACACACATATGCCACATAAAATACGGCACAGCCATCCATCCGTCCACACCACCAGAGTTCTCAAGCAATGGAATATATGTATATACATGCCCTGCATAATCCGTCAAAAGCCCTTCCAGCTCATGCATCGTAAAAAAATATGTGATAAACATTAATAAAACCGAAAACATTGCCGCCACAGGCATGCTATTTTTCGCCTTTGCCATCTTTAGTGCTCCTTTATCTTGTAAAAAATACTTGAAAACTTGTCCCACACCCCATATACTATTAAGAAAAACGAAGGTGAAAAAATGAAACAAAAAACAAGAGCTATCCTCGCGGTGATCTTCACAGTCTGTGCGGCCGCTGTCTTTATCTTTTATCCATTTATGTGTACAAAGCTGCATCTTAAAGTTTATTTCCATAAGGATTCAGCCTTTACAGACTGTCGACTATATTACAGTACACTCTCAGCCCCGGTTATGTCAAATGAAACTTCCTCTTACGCAACTATTTCGAACGGCAAAGCAGACATCGTCCTGTCTTCTGAATTGTGTGGATCTTTCACCGGCATACGACTGGATTTCGCTCAGGCAGATGCTCTGATCCACATCAGCAGAGTGGAACTTTGCAGTGGCGGTTTCGTTCAAAAGAGTTTTGATGCCTCAGAATTTTTTGCTGCAGACAATGTCATTGCAACCAACGATGTCGATTCTATAACTCCTGTCGGAACCACAGCCTATATTGGAACACAGGGCATTGATCCTTATCTTGTTTTCTCAGAGGATATGACACAAACTTTCAACGATGCTTTCAGCCATTATACAGGAACTAAAGCAGCTATATGCCTTTTCATAGCCGCTATGGTTCTGCTGTCACACAAAAAGCTGTTTTCCGTCGAATGATGGCTTTATTCTAACATGTATGATGTGCTTTATGCAAGACTGCACCAACAACTTACACAAAAATCGTGTAGGCTGCCGGTCGGGGACATCTTTACATATATCACTGTAAATACCTGCTTTTTGGAAGCAAGTCCCGATACAACGATCACGGAAACCGGAATGGGGCTATGGTACTTTAAATGTGCAGGGTATATTTGATGTGATCGCCTTTGGAGGATGAATTCAAAATTGACAACTACTTTTTCCTCGGTTATGATAGAGGTATGATAGTATGGAGAGGTGAAGAAAAGTGGCTTCCATTAAAGATGTAGCAAAACATGCAGGCGTAGCAATCTCTACGGTTTCCAAGGTATTAAACAATTATCCCAATGTCAGTGAGGATACAAAGGCGAGGGTGAATGCAGCCGTTGAAGAACTGGATTTTGTTCCCAATGCAGTAGCATCGGCCCTGTCCTCTAAGAGGGTGGGCAGAATTGCTTTGCTGATCCGTTTGACAGATGCAACTCTTGCAAATAATGAAATATGTATGCAGTATCTGGCAGGAACCTTAAGCCGTGCCAAGATGTTAAATATGGACGTAGTAACCGTATTTTTTTCCATGCTGGAAGGAAAGAGCGTGGACGAGGTGATCAATTATCTGCGTTCACAAAGTATCTCGGGAATTGTTGTATGCGTTATGGATAAGTCTGAGGAAACTCTTTTACAGCTGATAGAACGAAAGGTATTTCCGGCAGTTTTGGTAGATGCACCCATATACAATGAAAAAACCACCGGTTTGTGGGTGGATCAGGCGAAAGCACAATACGAGGTGGCACAGAAGACTTTGTCAGAGTATGAAGGTGTGTGTCAAAAGCTTTTATATATTTCCGGAAATGATCATGGATATGTTACCACAGAACGTATGAAAGGAATTGAAAGGTTTGCCCGGGATTATGGCATGGAGCTTACTGTTGCGGACGGAGATTTCTCAGAGAAGAGAGCATGGGAGATCGCTGTCAGACAGGGAGAAGCATATGATATGATCGCCTGCGGCTCTGACCTGATGGCAATCGGTGCCGCCCGTGCACTGCAGGAGCTTGGCATTGACAGACCGGTATGCGGCTTTGACGGGATCAAACTTATGGGCTATGCCGGTAAGGATATGTATACAGTGAAACAGGACTTCTTCCATGTCGGAGAAGAAGCGGTGGAGGAGTTAAGGAGTCTGATCAATGGCTCTCAGGGCCGGAATCTTGTGCTGGATTATGCATTAACTACAATCAAATACCATGATGTGATCATGTGATCAGGAAAAGGAAGGACCCTGCAGTTTTTGTTACTGTAGGGTCTTTATACATTCGGATAAACAATCAAAGTAATTTTCAAAGGTTTTCCTGCAACAGTCCGGATTGTGGATGATGATGCCGGGAGCACGCAGCCCGGTTAAAGAAAAGCCCATGGCCATGCGATGATCCTCGTAGGTATCCACCAGGGATGGACGGGGAGTGCCGGGATAAATGGTAATGGAGCTTTCTGTTTCTTCACATACAATGCCCATTTTGCCAAGCTCTGTTACAATTGCCTTCATCCGGTCACATTCCTGATAACGGATATGTCCGATACCACGGATGGTGGTGGGACTGTCTGCAAAGGGGGCAATGGCTGCCAGTGTGATGGCCTGGTCGGAGCAGGATGACATATCTGCATCCACGCCATGGTAATGACCGTCTGCAGGAGGGAAAATGACAATGCCGTCAGCTTCCTCCTGTAAGGAAGCACCCATTTGCTCCAAGATTCTTAAGAACTGAATATCTCCCTGCATGGAGGAAAAGGTCACATGCTTTACCTGTACCGGAACACCCAATACCATGGATAATGCGTAGAAATAACCGGCAGCGGATACATCCGGCTCAATCCGGTAATCCATCGCCTGATATTTCTGCCCTGCAGGAATGGTATAAATGCGCCTGTGGGCATCGAAATCTGCCTGTACACCGAACTGCTCCATCATTTTGCGTGTGATCTCTATATAGGCCATGCCATGGCTTCCCTCTACCCGGATATGCATGTCCTTCGGAGACAGACAGCTGGTGATCAGAAAAGCACTTAAAAACTGACTGCTGTGATCAATATTCACGGCAATGGTATCAGTGCCGAAGCCATGGCCTGTCAGTGTAAAAGGAAAATATCCTTCCTTTTCTTCAAAAAGGATTTCACAGCCAAGCTCCTTCAGGGAATTTAAAAGTGGTGCCATAGGGCGTTTGCGCATCTGTTCTGATGCATCCATATGGTAGGTTCCGTTACTGATTCCCAAATAGGCTGCAAGAAATCGCGCTGCAGTGCCGGCACTGCCTACATAGGGATGTGCTTCTGCATAGGGAATGGGGCCGCCCAGACCGGTTACAGTGACAAGTCTGTTCTCTTCCTGTACGGTAGTGACAAAGCCCAGATCCTGGATACATTTCAAAAAATGCCTGGAATCATCACTGAATAAAACGTCCCGCAGTGTAGAGGTGCCTTCTGCTAAAGTAGCCAGCAGGAGAGCGCGATTGGTTATGCTTTTGGAGCCGGGAACAGATACTGTCAAAGGAATCTGTTTCTGACCGGCTGAAATATTGGGATAAATATAGGGTACTTCATAAGTATTTGCTTTCATATTTCGTCCTCTTTGTGTATAATAGGATTAAAAGTAAGTATACAGAAAATAGCTCGAATTGTCAAAATAAATGGGGAGGCAGACGAAAATTATGTTGTATATTGGTATTGATCTGGGTACGTCAGCAGTGAAGCTGCTTTTGATGGATGGGGAAGGACATATCCAAAAGATTGTTTCAAGGGAGTATCCCATCTGTTTTCCTAAGCCGGGCTGGTCGGAACAGAAGCCGGAGGACTGGTATGAGCAGACCATGCTTTGCTTGCAGATGCTTCTGGAGGGGGTTGATAAGAGCCTGGTTGCCGGCATCAGCTTTGGAGGGCAGATGCATGGACTGGTCATTCTGGATGATGCAGATCAGGTGATCCGACCGGCACTTTTGTGGAATGACGGCAGAACCGTCTCGGAGTGTGATTATCTGAATCGGGTGATCGGCAAGGAGAAGCTGTCCGCCTATACGGCCAATATTTCTTTTACCGGTTTTACTGCGCCTAAGCTTTTGTGGGTACAAAGAAATGAGCCGGAGAATTTTGCGAGGATTGCAAAGATCATGCTGCCGAAGGACTACATAGCCTATAAGCTGACCGGTGTGCACTGTACGGATGTATCGGATGCTTCCGGTATGCTCTTGTTTGATGTAAAGAAGCGGAAGTGGTCCAAGGAAATGTGTGATATCTGCGGCATCAGACAGGATCAGCTGGCAACCTGCTATGAAAGCTATGAGACAGTGGGCTATGTACTTCCGGAAATTGCCGATAAGCTGGGTATTTCAAGAACTGTCCGTGTGGCAGCAGGTGCAGGGGACAATGCTGCGGCAGCGGTAGGTACGGGTACAGTGGGAGAGGGCAGATGCAATATCTCCCTGGGTACCAGCGGAACAATCTTTATTTCTTCTAAGAAATTTGGAGTGGACAAATATAATGCCTTACATTCCTTTGCCCATGCAGACGGCAGCTACCATCTGATGGGATGTATGTTAAGTGCTGCCAGCTGTAATAAATGGTGGATGGAGGACATTGTAGGAACGGAGGATTATGGGGCAGAACAGGCAGCAATTTGTAAGCTTGGAGAAAACCATGTTTATTTCCTGCCCTATTTAATGGGAGAGCGTTCTCCGCACAATGATCCCAATGCCAGAGGAACCTTTATCGGCATGACTATGGATACCACCAGAGCAGATATGACTCAGGCAGTTATGGAGGGCGTGGCATTTGCACTCAGGGATTCCCTTGAGGTGGCAAGGTCCTTAGGAATAGAGATCGAGAGAACCAAGATCTGCGGTGGCGGAGCGAAAAGTCCTCTGTGGAGAAGGATGATCGCCAATATCCTGAATGTGAAGGTGGATGTGATCGAAAGCGAGGAAGGACCGGCTTTGGGAGGCGCGATCCTGGCAGCAGTAGCCTGCGGAGAATATGCTTCCGTTGAAGAGGCGGCGAAGAAGCTTGTGAAGGTAATCGATACAGTAGAGCCGGAAGAAGACCTGGCAGCAAAATATGAGGATCGCTACAGACGTTTTAAACAGATTTATCCAGCATGTAAGCCGTTATTTGATATCATAAAGTAGGCAAAACAGGATGGGGAAGATGCATATCCTGTGAAAATAGGGAGAAGGAGAAGAAAAGGATGAAGATTTTACCAATTACGGACGGAGCCTTTCGTAAATACGGAAGGATTGTGGACAATGTGGACTTTACAGAGCTTTATGAAGCATTAAAGACAACGCCCTTAACAGAGGAGGTTGTGTATGAGCCAAGCGTAAATGTACTGGAGGCAGTACCGGTTATGCAGGAACTGAAAGCGGTTGCTTTTGGCGGAATGCCTATCCAGATCGGTTATTGCAACGGTCATAACAGTATCTTGAATGCAGTGGAGTATCATAAGAATTCGGAGATCAATGCAGCTGCATCGGATGTGGTATTGCTGCTGGGGCTGCAGCAGGATGTGGAGGAGGATTTTACCTATGATACAGCAAAAATGGAAGCCTTTTTGCTGCCTGCAGGAACAGCAGTAGAATTTTATGCCACCACATTGCATTATGCACCCTGCGATGCGGATGGAAAGGGATTTCGTGTGGCAGTTGTGCTTCCTAAGGGAACCAATTATCCCCTGGAGCAGGTACGCCCGGAGAGAAAGGGAGAAGACATCCTGTTAAAGGAAACCAATAAGTGGCTGATCGCGCATCCTCAGGGCAATCTGGATGAGTCCGCATTCTTTGGCCTGAAGGGAAAAAATCTGGATATCAATGAGTAAAGGTAAGCTCTGCCTGACTTACGGAATGGCAGAGAAAAATAGTATGGGAGGATTTTAACATGAACAATTTACCAAAGGTGAAGGTGGGTATTGTGGCAGTCAGCCGTGACTGCTTTCCGGAGAGTTTGTCCGTAAACAGAAGAAAAGCTTTGATCGCAGCTTATACGGAAAAGTATGGTGAGGAGGATCTGTACGAGTGTCCGGTCTGTATTGTGGAAAGCGAGATACATATGGTACAGGCATTGGAGGACATTAAGGCAGCAGGCTGTAATGCACTTTGTGTATACTTAGGCAACTTTGGACCGGAGATTTCAGAAACTCTGCTTGCAAAGCATTTTGACGGACCGGCCATGTTTATTGCTGCAGCAGAAGAAAGCCAGGCAGATCTGATGGACGGCAGAGGAGACGCTTACTGCGGTATGCTCAATGCCAGCTATAATCTTAAGCTTCGGAATGTGAAGGCATATATTCCGGAATATCCGGTGGGGGATGCAGCGGACTGTGCAGACATGATCCATGATTTTTTGCCGATTGCCAGAGCAGTGATCGGACTTTCGGAATTAAAGATCATTTCCTTCGGACCAAGACCGCTTAATTTCCTGGCATGCAATGCGCCTATCAAGCAGCTTTACAATCTGGGTGTGGAAATTGAGGAAAATTCTGAGCTGGATTTGTTCGAAGCATTTCAGAAGCATGCAGATGATCCCAGAATTCCTGCAAAGGTAGCGGAGATGGAAGCGGAGCTTGGTGCAGGCAATCAGAAGCCGGAGGTACTTCCTAAGCTGGCTCAGTATGAGCTGACCCTCCTTGACTGGGTGGAAGCACACAGAGGATATCGTAAATATGTTGCGATTGCCGGTAAGTGCTGGCCTGCATTCCAGACCCAGTTTGGTTTTGTTCCCTGTTATGTAAACAGCCGTCTGGCAGGTATGGGTATTCCCGTTTCCTGTGAGGTGGATATTTACGGAGCCTTAAGTGAGTTTATCGGCACCTGTGTCAGCGAGGATGCGGTTACTCTGCTTGATATCAACAATTCCGTGCCTGCAGATATGTACAAGGAATCCATAGAAGGCAAGTTTGATTATACACATAAGGATACCTTTATGGGCTTCCACTGCGGCAATACAAACTCTAAGAAGCTGGCCTTCTGCAGCATGAAATATCAGAAGATCATGGCAAGAAGCCTTCCTATAGAGGTTACAAACGGTACTCTGGAGGGAGATATCCTTCCGGGAGACATTACCTTCTATCGTCTCCAGTCGACGGCAGATAATAAGCTGCGTGCTTATATTGCACAGGGAGAGGTGCTTCCCGTGGCAAGCAAGTCCTTCGGAGCCATTGGTGTATTTGCAATTCCACAGATGGGTAGATTTTACCGTCATGTGCTGATTGAAAAGGGATATCCTCACCATGGCGCTGTTGCTTTCGGACATTATGGTAAGGCGTTGTTCGAGGTATTTAAGTACATTGGCGTGCCTGTGGAGGATCTGGATTATAATCATCCAAAGAGCCTGCCTTATCCTACAGAAAATCCTTTTGCATAATACAAATGATATAACGATATAAAAAAGCGGCGCAGTCAAAGGACTGTGCTGCTTTTTTTGAAAAAAATAAGTTTCTGATGGTTTCGTATTGACCGATATGCTGTCATGCTTTATGATAAAAACAGAGATGTTGCGTGAAAAAATATAGAAATGAAAGCAATTGTCGGAATATAATGATATAACAATTGACTGAAAGACCTTTGGTTCCGGCATCATGATATAACAATATCAGGTAATTGTGAAAAGCAAAAATCCGGTGGTTTCGCAACTGCCTGACAACAATATAATAGTGGGGTATAGGAGGTAACGCAATGAAGGTAATTGATTCGGAATGGAAAGGACGGCTGAAGCACTGGATCCGTGTTCTGAAGGAGGATTTCTATGAACCTTTGGGGGAGATTTCATGGGAAGCCTGCAGAACGATGGAGCAGATCCCGGTTGAGGAGCTGTCATCAAAGACATTTGTTCCGGTTGCACCGGGATATACCTGGGGAAATACCTGGGAGTATTGCTGGTTCAGAGGAAGGATCACCTTGCCGGAAAAAGCACAGGGACAACGCATTGTAATGGATCTAAGGCCTGACGGAGAGTCGGTTTTGTTTGTAAACGGCAAGGCCTTTGGTACCTATCGTGCATCCTGGGTCAGAGAACCACATCATTTTGTGGAGGATAATATTTTGACAAACGCAGGTGTGGAGGGTGAGCAGTTTGACATATTGATGGAGACCTATGCAGGACATCATTTTCCGGAAGCACCTGACGGGGGCTGTGCTACGGGACCGGTTATGCCGGGGCTGTATGAGGATCCGCTTACGGAAGGAAAAAGAAGAGTTCTGGGAAAATGCACCTATGGTATCTGGAATGAGGATGCTTACCAGCTTTATATGGATGTGGATACCTTATATAAGCTGTTTGAGGTTTTGGATGAGAGGAGTCTTCGTGCAGCAAAGGTGGCCAAGGCTTTGAAGCAATTTACACTGATCGTGGATTTTGAACAGCCAAAGGAGCAGAGGATATGCTCTTATAAAGAGGCAAGGGAAGCTCTCCGCCCTGCATTGGAGGCCAAAAACGGCTCAACCATGCCGGTATTTTATGCTGTTGGCAATGCACATCTGGATCTGGCGTGGCTTTGGCCTATGGCAGAAACCTATCGAAAAACAGAAAGGACCTTCGCTGCACAGCTTCGGCTGCTGGAGGAATATCCGGAATACAAATACATACAGAGCCAGCCTGCTGCCTATGAAATGTGCAGGGAGCATTATCCGGAGCTTTTTGAACGGATCCGTCAGGCAATCAGAGAGGGACGCTGGATTGCTGATGGTGCTATGTGGGTAGAGCCTGATACCAATATGGCAGGCGGCGAAGCGCTGATCCGTCAGCTTGTACATGGCAAACGCTATTATAAAGAGGTATTGGAAACGGACAGTGAGGTGCTCTGGCTGCCGGATACCTTCGGATATACTGCTGCACTGCCCCAGATATTAGCAGGCTGCGGCGTAAAGTATCTGGTTACGCAGAAGATCTTCTGGTCCTACAATGAAGGGGATCAGTTCCCATATCATTATTTTACCTGGGAAGGTATGGACGGCACACAGGTGACCTCCTTCCTGCCTACCAGCTACACTTATACGACGGATCCGGAGGCCATTAATAAAACCTGGCAGAATCGTGTGCAGGTGCAGGATCTGGATGCATTTTTGTTGCCCTTTGGTTATGGGGACGGCGGCGGCGGTCCTACCAGGGATTATATAGAATATGCAAAGAGACAGGAGGATCTGGAAGGCGGCGCAAAGGTAAAAATGGCTTCTCCTTTGGAATTCTTTAAGGATATGGAGGCCCAGGGCGGTCCGGTCAATACCTATGTGGGAGAGCTGTATTTCTCTGCACACAGAGGAACCTTTACTTCTCAGGCTATGGTAAAGAAGAATAACCGAAGATGTGAGCTTGCACTGCGTGAAATGGAAATGTGGGGCAGTCTGGCTTCTCTGCATAACAAGGCATATGCCTTGGATAAGGCGGACAGACTTTGGAAGGAGCTTTTGCTGCATCAATTCCATGACATTCTGCCGGGCTCTTCCATTGCCAGAGTATATGAGGAAGCAGAGAAAAGAGTAGCGGCAGTCATAGAGGAGGCACAGGGACTGGCGAAGGAATCGCTGGATGCTTTGACGGATGGCAGTAAGGAAGCTGTGACCATAGCCAACTCCTTAAGCTTTGAAAGGACGGCACTGGTACCATTAAAGGAGTCCTACAGAAATGGCGCAAGGACCCTGGAAGGAAAACCGGTTCCGGTACAGGAAACAGAGGGTATTGTGAAGGCACTTGTTACGCTGCCTGCCTGCGGAGCTGTTACACTGGTACCGTCAGAGGAAAATGAAGAATATGCTGAAAAAACGGTTATCAGACAGCAGGGAGATGTATATGTTGCAGAAAATGGCAAGGTAAGAGCACTGATCGATCAAAAAGGACAGGTACTCTCCTTTATATTGAAGGAATCCGGCAGGGAATTTGCGGCAGGAAGGATGAATGTACTTCGTATGTACAAGGATGTTCCCAGACTCTTTGATGCATGGGATATTGATTCCCATTATATTGATCAGGAGGTAGCGGGTGCTTTCGATATACAGACAAGGATCGTTTCCCAGGGACTGGAGGGCGTTCTGGAGGTAACAGGACGAATCGGTGAATCCTCTTATACCCAGTATATCCGGCTGGAGGCAGGAAGCAGGAGACTGGTATTTGATACAGAAGTAGACTGGAAGGAAATGCACCGTCTGTTAAAGACAGACTTCCCGGTTGCAGTATATGCAGAAAATGTGATCAATGAGATGCAATTTGGATATGTGGAAAGACCGGCCCATCGGTCCAGAGTATATGATAAGGATCGCTATGAGGTATGCAATCATCGCTACAGCGCATTTTGCGACGGAGCACATGGCGCAGCTGTATTGAACGACTGTAAGTATGGTATGAGTGCAAACGGCAATGCATTGCAGCTGACACTTCTGCGGGCAAGCACCAGCCCGGAAATGAGGGCGGACAACAGAGTACACAGCTTTACTTATGCATTTACGGCATGGGAAGGCAGCTTTGCTCAAAGTGACGTGGTCAGACAGGGTTATGAATTAAATGTGGCACCGATGATGACAGAGGGTGCTGTGGACACCTTCAGTGCAGTTTCCATTGACAGAAGCAATATTATCCTGGATACTATGAAGCCTGCTGAGGACGGAAGCGGCGATATGATTCTTCGTCTGTATGAAGCACAGAAGGCTGCCGTTACGGCACAGATTCGTCTGGCAGTAGGAGAATACAGAGCCTATGACTGTGACATGCTTGAGAATATAAAAGAAGAAATTCCGGTGGAAGAGGGCACTATGAAACTCTCCTTCAGGGCATTTGAGATCAAAACCATCCGGATTTGCAAATAAAGGAAAGAGGAGGCGTTGTATGATGCGTATTGGAGTGGATATAGGAGGCATGAGCATTAAGCTCGGCCTGGTCAATGAAAAATATGAGATCGTGGGAAGAAAGGTGATCGAGACCCACAGAGATGCTCAGACGGCAGAGGAGATCATAGGAAGAATGGCTCAGGCTGCAGAGGAGCTGTTAAAAGAGAACGGACTGGGTATGGAGGACTGCGAAGGAATCGGCGTGGCATGCCCCGGTACCTCGGATCCGGCAACGGGTGTGGTCCTTTATTCCAACAATATTGAGTGGAAGAATGTAGAAATCCTGAAGCTGCTTCGTCATAAGCTGCCGGTTCCAATGGCACTGGCAAATGATGCAGATGCAGCAGCACTGGGAGAAGTACTGGACGGCGCGGCCAAGGGAAAAAGCAGTGCTGTACTTCTGACTCTGGGCACAGGTGTAGGAGGCGGTGTTGTCATTGACCGCAAAGTATTTCTGGGTCCGTTAAAGGGTGGCTGTGAGCCGGGACATATGGTGATCGTGAAAAACGGAAAGAAATGCACCTGCGGCAGAAGAGGCTGCTTCGAAACCTATGCTTCGGCAACAGCACTTATGGAGGAAGCAAGAGAGGCAGCGGCAAAGAATCCGGATTCTTTGATGAACCGGTATAGTGAAGGGGATCCCTTAAAGATTAACGGTAAGATAATTTTTGATGCACAAAAGCAAAAGGATCCTGCAGCAGTGGAGGTAGTGGATGCTTATGAAGAGAATCTGAGCATCGGTATTGCCAACCTGATCAACATATTCCGCCCGGAGGTATTTATACTGGGCGGAGGTGTATCTGCACAGAAGGAATATCTGACAGACGCATTGCAGGAAAAGGTAAAGCCTATGTGTTTCGGAGCAGATCTGGGAGAGATTCCTCCCATCGTAACCTCGAAGCTCGGAAATGATGCAGGCATTATCGGCGCAGCATATTTGCAGATGGAAGCATAGGAAGCGGAGAGAAGGAGAAGAAAATGGCAAAGGATATAGGAAGGATGCCTGACAGCATCTGTGTAATAACGCAGACTGACAAAGGGACACAGAAGGGTGCCTTTTATCAGGCGGAGGATATTGTGGCGGAAGCGGTACAAAAGGATACTGTGACAGAGGTTTTTTTGACGGCGGATCATAGCGCAGTGCGGGAAGTGATCCTGCTTTTTAAGGGACTTGGAGAAAATGCCGGCCTGGTACTGGGCGATCATTGGGAAAGAGGCTATGGTGATCTGGAATGGAAGAGTGCTTCTCTGGCAGGGGCAATGCCCTGGTATTTTCTAACAGATAATGGTAAAAGTGTTTGCGGCTATGGCGTAAAGGTGCAGGCTGCGGCTATTTGCTGGTGGGAAATAGCGGAGAGAGATATCCTTTTACATCTGGATGTACGCTGCGGCGGTATGGGTGTGCTTCTTGGCGGCAGAAGGCTGAAGGTGGCAGAAATCGTGATGAAGCAGTATGAAAAGGAGAATGCATTTGAGGCAGCAGTCAGCTTCTGCGGCTGTATGAGCAACAGCTCCATATACAGAAAAGAGCCGGTTTACGGAAGTAATAACTGGTACTATGCATACGGCAACAGCTCCCGGGAAGAAATACTGGGAGATACGGCTTATCTGGCAAGTATGACAGAAGGACTCGCTCCCAGACCCTATATGGTGATCGATGACGGCTGGCAGGTGGCTCATACAGGCTCCTATAACGGAGGTCCCTGGTATACCGGCAATGAGGCATATGGTCATATGGGACAGCTGGCAGAAGAAATGAAGAAATATGATGTACGACCCGGTATCTGGTTCAGACCTCTTTATGATACCTTTGATAAGCTTCCCGTGGAGTGGAGATTAGAAAGGGATGCTTCTGTGATAGATATTTCGGTTCCGGAAGCCTTGGAATATGTAAAAGAGGATGTACGACGGATCTGCAGCTGGGGTTATGAGCTGATCAAGCATGATTTTTCCACCTATGATCTTTTGGGCGGCTGGGGCTTTGAGATTGGCACACAGCTTACAAGGGACGGCTGGAGGTTTAAGGATACCTCCCGTACAACTGCTGAGATCATTGTGGATTTTTACAAGGCGATCAGAGAGGCTGCCGGGGATGTACTGATTCTGGGCTGCAACTGTATCGGACATCTGGGCGCAGGACTTATGGAGGCGAACCGTACAGGCGATGATACCAGTGGTGTGGAATGGGAACGCACAAAGAAGATGGGCGTCAATACACTTGCCTTCAGAATGCCTCAGCATGAAAGTTTTTTTGGGGCAGATGCGGACTGCGTAGGAATTATGGGCAAGGTGCCCTGGGAGAAGAACAGGCAGTGGATGGAGCTTTTGTCCGTCAGCGGAACACCGTTTTTTGTATCTGTCAAGCCGGGACTCTTGGATAAAGAGCAGGAAGAAGAGCTGAAGGCTGCTTATAAAAAAGCTTCGAAGAACCTGCAGCCTGCAATCCCTCTTGACTGGAAGGAAAATAAAACACCATGCAAATGGTCTACCTTTGAAGGCATAAAAGAATTTAACTGGTAATATAGTATATGGAAAAACCCTTTTTGCGGGAATCTTGACAAAATAAATGATATATCATTATCACTGACAAGATGACAGCGCGGAAAGGGTTTTCTTATAAAACGCCATGGTAATACTGCACAAAAAAACAGATATAACATTGTGTTGATTGCACATAATGACGAATAAATAGGAAGAAAATGTCAAAACAATATTGACATATCAGCAAATGATATATATAATCAGACATATAAAAGGAGTGCAACAAAAAGAAAGGAGTGCATGAGTCTTGAAAAAAGAAAAAATGAACAAGAGCAAAAAGCCGTTTTGGAAGAAAGAAGGGTTTCAGGGATATCTGTTTATGCTTCCGACGTTGATCGGTTTTCCCTTACTCTGCGTGTATCCGATGATCTATTCCCTGTATACGGCATTCTGTGATTGGGATGGTATTAATGATCCTGTGTGGGCAGGCCTTAAGAACTTTGAGTTTATATTCACGGTGAAGCCGATCTTTTGGAGTTCCGTAAAGGTAACTTTCGCCTATGCGCTGATCAATGTGCCGATCACACTGATCCTCGGACTGGCATTGGCAGTTTTACTGAATAAGAAATTGGTGGGAATCAAGGTATTCCGTGTAATCTACTACCTGCCGACCATCGTTCCCAGTGTTGCAGCCCTTGTTTTATGGCAGTTTATTTTCAAGAGTGACTCCGGACTTATCAACGGTACTCTGAACCAGCTTGGTATTGCTTCTGTAGGATGGCTGACAGATCCGGACGTGGTCCTGATCTCCTTAAGCATTATCAAATGGTGGGGAGTAGGCGGTATGATGATCATCTTCTTAAGCGGCTTACAGTCGGTACCGGCAGATCTGTATGAAGCAGCCCAGTTAGATGGCGCCAGCGGATGGGCACAGTTTAAACATATTACATTCCCTATGATCACGCCGATTATTTTCTTACAGCTGATCACAGGTGTGATCGGAGGCCTGCAGGCATTTGCAGAAGCACAGATCGTAACAGGCGGTGGTCCCAGCTACGCATCGCACTTCTTAAACTTCGATATTTATGAGACTGCATTCGGTAATAACAAGTTCGGACGTGCAAGCGCAGAAGCATGGTTCCTCTTCTTGGTGATCATGGTGCTTACAATATTCATTTTCCGTAAGTCTGAACAATATGTATATTATGAGAACGAGTAAAGGAGGCAGCGAAACATGGGTAAGAAAAATAAAGCAAGATTAAATATGCTGATTCGTTATTTGCTGATTTTGTTATTCTGTATTCCGATGCTGTTCCCGCTTTTGTGGATGCTGACAACGGCACTGAAGGATAATGCAGCGGTATTTACGGTACCGCCTCAATGGATTCCCAAGACCTTTATGTGGGATAACTT
>CAYXQG010000003.1:0-25882 GCA_964467405.1 uncultured Acetatifactor sp.
CAGAGGCTGTACAATGGGAACCAACGCCATGTAAGAGTATGCAGCAACTGCAATAGCACCTACATATTTTGATTTCAATACCTGGGAAACCAGGATTGCGGTAGGACCGTCTGCGGCACCAATGATACCGATAGAAGCTGCGTCCTTGATGTCGAAGCCCAATACTGCAGCTAACAGGATAGCTGCGAAGATACCGAACTGTGCAGCTGCACCGAACAGGAACATAACGGGGTTTGAAAGCAGGGGACCGAAGTCGATCATGGCACCGATACCGATAAATAAAAGAATCGGCATTGCTTCTGAGGCTTCAATACCTACCTCAAATAACCACTCAATGATACCATTTGCTTCAATACCGCCAATGGTCTGTGTAAGAACGCCGGACAGGGGCAGATTTACAAGAATCGCACCAAAACCCATGGGGAGTAATAATGAAGGCTCATATTCCTTCTTGATGGCAAGCCAGATTAAAAGAATACCCACTGCAAACATAACAAGGGATTTCCAACCGCCGCCGCTAAAGTCGCACAGCGCTCTGACGCCTTCCAATAAATAATCCATACCTTTTCCTCCTTAGAAAAATCATTATGACAAAATATGTTCTCATACTAACATATGTTTCTTAAAATTTCCACCTCTATTTAGATATCTTTAGTAAAAATTATCCGGATGGGGATTCGTGGAATGGTGGGCGGACATTTTGCAAAATAGTACAAACTCTTCGGAAAGCAATTGACAAAATCCGGGAATGCTGATAAGATGAAAACAACAATATCCCGTGGGGGAGTAGCAAGCGCATAGCGTAAACAAGTCAACAGTACGGCCGTCAGGTCTGGTTTGTTTTAAATTGCGAGACTCATGTATGTGTAGAACTATGCATGCGGTCTGATATGGTATATGGTACCCAAGTATAGTTTGATGCTGTACTTGGGTTTTGTTGTTTTACACTAAGTGTTTTGGTACATAATAAACAGGAACGGATTGAAAGGAGAACGTATTTTGAAACATTATTGTGAAGACATTGAAGTTGTTTTGAAGGAAACAAAGAGCTCTGCAGAAGGTCTTTCGTCTGCTCAGGCGCAAAGCCGCCTGGAAGCAAATGGTAAGAACAAGCTTGCTGAAGGAAAAAAGGATTCCCTGCTTAAGCGTTTTGCAGATCAGCTGATGGATCCCATGATCCTGATTCTTCTTGCGGCAGCAGCAATCAGCGGTGTATTGGCTGTGGTGGAAGGGGAAAGCTTTGCAGACGTGATCATCATTCTGGCAGTGGTTATCGTAAATGCAGTGCTTGGTGTATATCAGGAGAGCAAGGCAGAAAAAGCAATCGAGGCTCTGCAGGAAATGTCAGCAGCCACCTCCAAGGTTTTGCGTGACGGCAAGCTTGCGATTGTACACAGCGAGGATCTGGTAGTAGGTGATGTGGTATTGTTGGAGGCAGGAGATGCAGTTCCTGCTGACGGACGTCTGATTGAGAATGCCAGCTTAAAAGTAGAAGAAGCGGCACTTACGGGTGAGTCAGTTCCCGTCACCAAATTTATCGATATGATCAATTTAGTGGATACTTCCAAGGATGTGCCTTTAGGAGACCGTAAAAATATGGTATATATGGGTTCCACCATTGTTTACGGACGCGGTAAGGCAGTGATCACTGCGACCGGTATGGATACGGAAATGGGTAAGATCGCAGATGCACTTGCAAAGGCAGAGGACGGACAGACTCCTTTACAGTTAAAGTTAAGTCAGCTTTCCAAGGTGCTTACCTGGCTGGTGCTTGGTATCTGTGTGGTGATCTTCGCAGTGCAGGTCCTGAGAGCAGGCACTCTGGGTGCAGAGGTTGTACTGGATTCCTTTATGGTAGCTGTATCCCTGGCAGTTGCGGCTATTCCGGAAGGACTGGCAGCAGTAGTTACGGTGGTTCTTTCCATCGGTGTTACCAATATGTCTAAGAGAAATGCGATCATCCGCCGTCTGACAGCTGTTGAGACACTGGGCTGTGCTCAGATCATCTGCTCTGATAAGACAGGTACCCTGACACAGAATAAGATGACGGTAGTGGATTTCTTTGGTGATAATGAAAAAGAGCTGGCTAAGGCCATGGCACTTTGCTGTGATGCGGAGCTGGTAAAAGAGGACGGCAGCGTAAACGGTGAACCTACAGAGGCTGCATTGGTAGTCTGGGCAAATAAGCTGGATCTGCCCAAGTATGCGCTGAAGGAGCAGTATCCCAGAAGCGGTGAGGCACCTTTTGATTCTGGCAGAAAGATGATGTCCACCATACATCCTGCCGAAGGCAGATATATGCAGTATACCAAGGGTGCGCCGGATGTGATCCTTGACAGATGTACCTCTTATATGAAGGACGGCAAACAGGTTCCCATGACGGAGGAGTATCGTAAGGAAATCCTTGCAGCCAACAAGGCAATGGCAGACAGGGCGCTTCGTGTGCTTGCCTGTGCACAGCGTATCTGGGATGCAGAGCCTGCAGACTATGATGCGGAAAAGCTGGAGAAGGAGCTTTGCTTCATGGGTCTGTGCGGTATGATCGACCCTGTACGTCCTGAGGTTTGTGATGCTATCGTACAGTGTAAGGGAGCAGGTATCACCGCGATCATGATCACAGGTGACCACATTGATACAGCAGTTGCGATCGCAAAGGAATTAGGTATTCTGTCTGAGGGAAAGAAAGCGATTACCGGCTCTATGCTCAACGAGATGAGTGACGAAGAATTTGCAAAAGAGATTTTCAATATTGCAGTATATGCGCGTGTGCAGCCTGAGCACAAGACACGTATTGTCAATGCATGGCGTGATGCAGGCTATGTGACAGCCATGACCGGTGACGGTGTCAATGATGCACCTTCCATCAAGTCTGCAGATATCGGTGTCGGTATGGGTATTACCGGTACGGATGTTACAAAGAATGTAGCAGATATGGTGCTTACGGATGATAATTTTGCTACCATCGTCGGAGCAGTAGAAGAGGGACGTCGTATTTATGACAATATTCGTAAAGCGATCCAGTTCCTGTTAGGCTCTAATATGAGTGAGGTCATCAGTATTTTCGTAGCAACCTTAATGGGCTTTACGATCTTAAAACCGGTACATCTTCTGTGGATCAATCTGGTAACAGACTGCTTCCCGGCACTTGCACTGGGTATGGAAGAGGCAGAGCCTGATATTATGGAGAGAAATCCCAGAGATGCAAAAGCAGGTATCTTCTCCGGCGGTATGGGTATTGATATCGGATACCAGGGCTTAATGGTATCTGCACTGGTACTTCTGTCCTACTTTGTAGGTCACTTTATGGAATCCGGTGTCTGGGAAATCGCAGACAGTCCGGATGGTATGACCATGGCATTCCTGACCATGTCCATGGCAGAGATCTTCCACAGCTTTAACATGCGTTCACAGCGCGGTTCCATCCTGCGTCTTCCTACACAGAACAAGATCCTGTTAGGCGCAGCAGTGATGACTCTGATCGCTACCACTTTGGTATGTGAGGTTCCTGTACTGGCAGCTGCCTTTGGCTTTACCTCGGTAAGCTTAGCAGAGTATGTGATCGCTATCGGTCTCGGCGTTTTAGTGATCCCTATCGTGGAACTCGTAAAGCTTGTACAGCGTAAATGTGCAAAGAACTAAGCATAACAGAATAAAAAGGGCTTTCGCAAGAAAGCGTCAGAATATGGCCGTTTCCTATGGGGAATGGCCATATTTTATTCTCTGCAAAGGGCTGCTGGCAAAATTTTTTGCAGAGAAAATGCCGGACTGCAGGTAGAATTTTATACGATAGTATGCTAGAGTGAATATAAAAAGAAAATGCGGCAGGGGTAATGAGATTACCGGAAAGGAAAAGGATATGTTTGACGCAAAAGCAGTGACAAAGGAAGCAATCAAATGGATACAGGACTGGTTTGAGGAAAATGGCAGGGGCTGTAATGCTGTGGTTGCAATTTCGGGAGGCAAGGATTCCAGCGTGGTAGCGGCACTTTGTGCAGCAGCGCTTGGGCGTGACAGAGTATACGGTGTCCTGATGCCAAACGGTACACAGAAGGATATTCAGGATGCCCTGCAGCTGGTGGAGCATCTGCAGATTCCGTATTACATCAGCAATATTGAAAAGGCCTATGACGCGGTGATCGAGAGCATGTCCTTAAGCGGTATAACAATCAGTGAGCAGACCAAGATCAATTTGGCTCCCAGACTCCGCATGAGTGTGGTATATGCATATTCCCAGTCCTTAAACGGACGGGTGGCCAATACCTGCAATCTGTCAGAGGACTGGGTGGGTTATTCTACACGTTACGGGGATGCGGCAGGCGATTTCAGTCCTCTGGCACAGTTAACCGTACAGGAGGTAAAGGAAGTGGGACATTGTCTGGGTCTTCCGGAAAATCTGGTGGAAAAGCTTCCCTCCGACGGCTTAAGCGGAATGTCCGATGAGGATAAATTGGGCTTTACTTATGCTGTGCTGGATGAATATATCCGTACCGGTGTATGCAGGGAGGAAGAGGCCAAAGCGCGTATTGACAGACTGCATCAGATAAATGCCTTTAAATTGAAGCCGATTCCGTGCTTTGTGCCGGAATTTGTAAAGAAAAACGGATAAGGTATAGGGAGAGGAATAGGAATATGCGAAAGAAAGACGAGTTTGAATTTGAGGACAATCCCTCTGCTGCCGGCAGTATTGTGGTGGTATTGGTTGCAATATTGATCGTAGTCCTGGCTGCAGCGGGTATTTATTTTATGCTGTTTCCAAAAGAATCTCCGGCGTTGGTGCCGGAGCAGGTGTCAAAAGAGGAAATATCGGACAGCACTATGTCCTTTTTGGATAAGGAGGATTTCAGTACGCAGTCAGGTCTGACTGTCGGGGGAGAAGAACTGACCGGTGAGGAGATTGCACAGGATCCCCAAAGCAGCTTAAATCAGGGGGACGGCGAGCAGGGCAGTGAAGCAGTGATCACGGAAATACTGGAAGGAACCGGCACTGCTGCATCACAGGGGGTCAGCCTGGGCATGGATGTTTCCAGATACCAGGGTGTCATTGACTGGAAACAGGTAGCAGCCTCAGGGATTGATTTTGCCATGATCAGAGTAGGCTACCGTACCATGAAGACCGGTGAGCTTGTAGAGGATAATAATGCGGCATACAATCTGCAGGAAGCAACTGCCAACGGATTGAAGGTTGGTGTTTACTTCTTTTCTTCCGCAGTAAGTAAGGAGGAGGCAATAGAAGAAGCCCGGTGGACGAGAGATTTTATTGCCAAATATAAGATCACTTATCCGGTAGTATATAACTGTGAGGGATATAACCAGCCGGAAAACAGGCAATATATGCTGACAAGAGAGGAAAGAACAGAGCTTGCCAGGGCCTTTTTGTATGAAATATATGAGGCCGGCTATACGCCCATGTTCTATGCATCCAAGGGAGAACTGGAAGGGGACAGCCAGTGGGTGGTGTCCGAGTTAGAGAAGCAATACAAGATATGGGTATCATGGTATCCTGCAAATCCTTATCCGGAAACAGAAAAGGCAGATTATGCAGGCGCACATGATATGTGGCAATATACCAACAAGGGTATGGTGCCGGGCGTTGATTATCCGGTGGATTTAAATGTGGCATATTTTGCCTACGACAAGGAGGCGGATGCCAAGGATGAGCAGGCCCCGGATCATGTAGAGGCTGATATAGAGTCTATGCACAATTTCCGTGAAGTAAATGAAACCGTAACGGCCAAGGAAGCTACGAATTTACGAAACATGCCGAGTCAGGGGGAGGAGAGCAGTGTTATGTTAACACTGTACAACGGCCAGACGGCTACCCGTACCGGTGTCAGTGACAGCGGCTGGTCCAGAGTGATCTATGACGGGCAGACCTACTATGCGGTTTCCGGTTATCTGACGACGGATCTGACACCGAAGGCACCGGAGCCTACGCCGGAGCCGGATGACGGTATTAAGACAGTCTTTACGTCCCGCGATGAAATGGTTTCTCCCAAAATAGTGGTCAATCTGCGTACGTTGCCCAGTGTGACCAATCCGGAGTCCGTAGTAGCGGCAACCATATCCAACGGCACACTGGTAAGAAGAACCGGTATCAATGAAGATGTGGGCTGGTCCAGGGTAGAATATGAAGGACGTGTGCTTTACTGTGTAAGCAGCTACGTTTATGTGATAGAGGAGACTGTAGAGTAGGCTTACTTACCGGTATAGATACCTAAGCTGCGTAAGATACCGGTATGCTCCAGGACCTTCAATACCAGATAAGTCACTGCTGACTGGATGGGCCACATGATGATATTTTTCAGGATACGGTCCGGCAGTGCTGCCAGGTAGCCTGCACCATAAACCCGGGAAAGCCAGTAAGTGGCAAGCATCACATTGATGAATAAGGCCACGGTCAGCTTCGCTGCAGCAACACGCCAGAAACGCAGGGGTTTTTTATACAGGAACAGACCATAGACCAGACCTGCCAGAAAGGCATCCAGAGTAAGCCCCGGAATCCAGGGGCCTGTAGGCTTTACGATCAGCTTGAATATATCCATGGCCGCAGAGAAGAAGGAGCCCACTGCAGGGCCGAATAGGAAATCAACGACTTCATTCGGCAGTCCTGAGAAGCCAATCTTGATATAGGGACCGGCCTGGATAGAAAAGGATTCCATTACAAATGCAAGAGCCGCCAGAAGTCCGCACATGGTTAATGTGCGGACTTTTTTAAATTCCCGGGCGGAAGCGGAGAATAAAGCTGCAAGTTTCATGATCAAAACCACCTTCTGCAGAATTTTAATAACCATGATTATAGCAGTTTATAGTCCGTTGTACAATGCTTTCTTTTGCTTATTGCAGGGGGACGAAGACCTCCTTGACCAGTCCGCAGACAGGGCATACCCAGGTGTCGGGCAATTCTTCAAAGGGGGTACCCGGTGCAATGCCAGAGTCTGAATCCCCAAGCACAGGGTCATAAACATAGCCGCAGGGCTCACATAAATATTTTTGAAATTCCATACAGATATTCCTCGTCTTTCTATTGTTTGTAAAAAGCAACCAGTTTTTGCAATCGTTCATATTTATCCTTCGCAGCTTTCTTTGCTTCTTCAAAAAGTGCTCTTGCCCTGTCAGGCTGTGTCTGTGCCAACAGGGTATATCGGTTTTCCCCGGCTAAAAATTCTTCATAATCAAGCTGTGGCTCGGGACTGTCCAGGATGAAAGGATTCTGCCCTTTTCGGACCAGACCGGGATGAAAACGAAACAGCGGCCAGTAGCCGGATTTGACTGCCTTGGCCTCCTCGTGCTGGGCACTTCCCATGCCGGCCCTGATACCATGGCTGATACAGGGAGCATAGGCAATGATCAGGGAGGGACCGGGGTAGCTTTCAGCCTCCAGCATGGCCTTCAGGGTCTGGTTAAAGTCTGCACCCATGGCAATCTGTGCGACATAGACGTAGCCATAGGTCATGGCCATGGCAGCCAGATCCTTCTTTGGGATGCTTTTTCCGCCGGAGGCAAATTTAGCCGTGGCACCTAAGGGCGTTGCTTTGGAAGCCTGACCGCCGGTGTTGGAATAAACCTCCGTATCAAAGATCAGGACATTGATATCCTCACCGCTTGCCAGAACATGGTCAAGTCCGCCAAAGCCGATATCATAGGCGAAACCGTCTCCGCCAAAGATCCAATAGGATTTCTTTTCCTTCTTCTCTGCCGGAGTCTGGCTTGCTAACAGCATGCCGTATCCGAACTCTGCGGCGTCCTCGAATAAGGAATTGGACCAGGCCGGACCACGGCCGTCAAAGCCGACGGTGTAGGCCGCAGAGGGAGCCGAGTTGCCCCAGATAGAGGAGCAGCCTGTAGCATTGGCGATATACATCCTTTCCCCGAAAAGCCTGGTGGTCAATATGGCATAGGGTGTTTCCCCGCATCCTGCACAGGCACCGTGGAATTCCAAAAGAGGCTTTTTAAACTGACTGCCCTTTACAGTATTTTCCTTGAATTTTGCAAGCACCTGCTCCTTGGGAGCAAGTGTTTTTCCGTAGTCAAAATAAGCCTGACATTCCTCATGCTCGTGCACAGGGCACATGGAAAGCGCCTTATTTCCCTGCCTGCCGGGACAGACTGCAGCACAGGAGCCGCAGCCCGTACAGTCTGTTTCGGATATGGTAATGGCAAAGTAGGTATTGGGCATACCTGTCATGGGAAGCAGCTTCATACCGTCACAGGCCTTTTCCTTTTCTGCTTCATTCAGGACTGCAGGACGGATAACAGCATGAGGACATACAAAGCTACAGCGGTTGCACTGGATACAATTTTCGGGGTGCCACTTAGGAATCTCCGTAGCCACATTTCTTCGTTCATGGGCAGTTGTGCCGGGAGGAACAGAGCCGTCTGCATAGGGCAGAAAGGCAGAGACCGGCAGCAGATTCCCTTCCTGTCTGGTCATGGGCTTTTGTAAATGGGTGACATAGGCAAGCGTATCCGGTCTGTCAGGCAACAGCTTGGTATCTAAAGGGGTATCCCGGCAAAGACACCAGCTGTCCGGATAAAGCACCTCTGTTACATCCTGCATGCCCCGGTCAATGGCAAGGAAGTTCATCCGGACGATTTTCTCCCCTTTTTTGCCATAGCTTGCCCGGGCTGCCTCCTTCATAAGCTGTGCAGCCTCCTCAAAGGGCAACAGTCCGGTCACCTTAAAAAAGGCGGCCTGCAAAATGGTGCTGATCTTATTGTTCAGACCGATCTCTTTGCCGATGCGGATCGCATCAATGATATAAAGGCGGATTTTGTGTTTCGCAATATAACGTTTTACCTGGCCGGGCAGATACTGCTCCAGATCCTGTTCCTTCCAGTAGCAGTTTAAAAGGAAGATGCCCCCGTCCTTTATCTCCTGCACCATATTATATTTGTGCATATAGACAGGATTGTGACAGGCAGCAAAATCAGCCTGTTGGATCAGATAAGGCGCACGGATGGGGCTTTTGCCGAAGCGCAGGTGGGAGATGGTAAGACCGCCGGATTTCTTGGAATCATAGTCAAAATAGGCCTGTACATGCAGATCCGTATGGTCACCGAGGATTTTAACAGAGCTTTTGTTGGCACTGACAGTGCCGTCACCGCCAAGTCCCCAGAATTTGCAGTTGTAAATATCCTCTGCCAGAGGGTCGATATGCTCCCTGATATCTAAGGACAGGTGGGTCACATCATCAAGAATGCCCAGGGTAAAACGCTTTTTGTCATGATTGTGTATAACGGCAAGAATCTGATCGGGAGTGGTATCCTTAGATCCCAGTCCGTATCGGCCGGAAAAGACAGGTATATCCTGAAATGCACTGCCGGATAAGGCTGCGATCACGTCCAGATACAGCGGTTCTCCTGCACTGCCGGGTTCCTTGGTCCGGTCCAGTACAGTGATCCGTTTCGTGGTCTCAGGCAGCAGGGAGAGAAAGTGTGTAATGCTGAAGGGACGGTACAAACGTACCTGAAGAAGTCCGGTTCTGCCGCCCAGACGGTTCACATATTTTATGGTTTCGCGGGCAGTCTCACAGACAGAACCCATGGCAATGATGACATGGTCTGCCTGAGGATCGCCATAGTAATTAAACAAGCTGTAATCCGTTCCCAGCTTTTGGTTGATCTGATCCATATAACCTTCCACCATGGCAGGAAGAGCATCATAAAAAGGATTGGATGCTTCGCGATTCTGAAAAAAGATGTCCGGATTTTGGGCAGAGCCCATAAGATGAGCATGGTCGGGAGAAAGTGCATGTTCACGGAAGCTTTTTAAAGCATCCGCATCCATGAATTCTGCCAGGGTTTCATAATCCCAAACCTCTATTTTCTGCATTTCATGGGAAGTACGAAAGCCGTCAAAAACATTCAAAAAGGGAATTCGGCCGCTTAAGGCAGCCAGATGGGCAACCGGGGTCAGATCCATAACCTCCTGTACTCCGGCATGCAGCAAAATGGCAGCCCCTGTTTGCCGACAGGCATAAATATCTGAGTGATCGCCAAAAATAGAAAGGGCATGGGTGGCAATGGTTCTGGCAGCTACATGAAATACACCGGGCAGCAGCTCACCGGCAATACGGTACAGATTGGGCAGCATCAGCAAAAGTCCCTGGGAAGCAGTAAAGGTAGTGGTCAGTGCGCCGGCAGCCAGTGCGCCGTGTACCGCACCTGCAGCCCCGGCCTCCGACTGCATTTCAGATACCCTTACAGGATGACCGAAAATATTGTGCCGGCCGCTTATGGACCATTCATCCGTATACTCTGCCATGGCAGAAGAGGGTGTGATGGGATAGATGGCAGCCACCTCAGTATAGGCATATGCAACATGGGCAGCGGCCCTGTTGCCGTCCATGGTCTTTTTTTCTCGTTTCATGTCAGTCCTAAACCTCCTAAAACATATTCTCTTCCTAGTGTGTCCGTTTTTTTGAAATTGTTGCATGGAGATTGGTTTTGACAAAAGGTTTCTTTCCCTTTACACGGATGAACAGAATGGATTATAATAATGCATCATAAAGCAATAGTAGGGGAGGAATTACATGTATCAGGATAGGAAAATTCTAATTGGAATGTCAGGCGAGGAGCCGGTATATATTTATCCCAGGATGGCGAATCGTCACGGTATGATCGCCGGAGCCACCGGAACAGGAAAAACAGTTACCTTAAAGGTAATGGCAGAGTCCTTCAGTGCCTGCGGTGTGCCTGTATTTCTGGCAGATGTAAAGGGAGATCTGGCAGGTATGTGCAGGAAGGGAACTATGGGTGAGAGCGTAGCGAGCCGTGTACAGACCATGGGACTGGATCAGCTTGGCTTTGCACCGGAAGCATTTCCTACAAATTTTTGGGACATTTACGGCGAGAAGGGTATGCCTCTTCGTACCACAATTACAGAGATGGGACCTCTTTTGTTAAGCCGTATTCTGGATTTAAATGACACACAGACGGACATTATGAGCATTATCTTTAAGATCGCGGATGATGAAGGAATGCTGTTGATCGATACCAAGGATCTGCGCGCAATGCTGCAGTATGTAGGAGAAAATGCGAAGGAGCTGTCCTTGGCTTACGGCAACATTTCCAAGCAGAGTCTGGCGGCGATTATCCGTTCCGTTGTAGCTCTGGAAGGGGAAGGCGGCGACATGTTTTTCGGAGAACCGGCGTTAAATATTGCTGACTGGTTCAGCACAGACTGCGACGGCAGGGGCATGATCCAGGTACTGGACTGCCAGAAGCTGATCAATTATCCTACTATGTATGCAACCTTTCTTTTATGGATGATGTCAGAATTGTTTGAGACCCTTCCTGAGGCCGGAGACAGGGAAAAGCCTAAGATGGTATTTTTCTTTGATGAAGCACATATGCTGTTTGACAATGCACCTAAGTCCCTGCGTGCCAAGATCGAACAGGTAGTAAAGCTGATCCGTTCTAAGGGTGTCGGCATTTACTTTATTACACAGAATCCGAGAGATATTCCGGATGAGGTATTGGCGCAGCTTGGCAATAAGGTACAGCATGCATTGCATGCGTATACCCCCGCAGAACAGAAGGCAGCTAAGGCAGCAGCCCAGTCCTTCCGTGTGAATCCGGAGTTTGATACCTATGATACCATGATTCAGCTGGGAATCGGTGAGGCATTGATTTCTGTACTGGATGAGAAGGGTGTACCTACCATTGTTAAGAAATGTACCATTCTGCCACCTCAAAGCCAGATGGGCTCTATAGAGGACGATGACAGGGAAAGTGAGATAAAGGGTAATCTGCTCTATACCAGATACAGTCAGTCCTATGACCGGGATTCTGCATATGAATTTTTACAGAGAAAGTCTGTAGCGGATGCAGAGGCCCTGCAGAAGCAAAAAGAAGAGCAGGAGGCGAAAAAAGCAGCAGAAAAGGAAGCTCTTGCAGCACAGAAGGCAGCAGAGAAGGAAGCTCTTGCAGCACAAAAAGCAGCAGAGAAGGAAGCTCTTGCAGCGCAGAAAGCAGCAGAAAAAAAGGCTGCTGCCAAGAAAAAGCAGACAGACCGTGTAGTGAGCAATGTGGCCAGCTCAGCAGCAGGAACCATCGGAAGGGAGCTGGGCAATTCGATCGGTAAGTCTATCGGCGGAGATTTTGGCAAGAAGCTGGGTGGAAATATCGGCGCTTCCTTAGGAAGAGGAATTTTAAGTACTTTATTTAAGCGTTAAGAAAAGATCCGGGAATCCGTTTCCGTATTGTATGACGGCAGTGTACAGGGTGTCATAAAGGAGATTGATGACAGCGGCATGCTCATTCAGAGAAAAGGCGGAGAATGCGAAATCATCAATCTCGATTATGTCACACGCATCAGAGAATATCCGAAAAAGAAAAATGGTAAGAAAAAGGATTTTATATTGGATTAAAAGGGGGAGCATTTCCCCTTTTTCTGCACAAACAGGATGCATAGGACAGTGATCAGGCATACTGCAGCCAGAAAGAAGGGGTAAAGTGTCATGGAAATATGCTGGGCAGTCTGTCCCAAAAGGATGGGCGTCAGCATAATGGAAACATAGGAGGCAGTCATTTCTGCACTGATAATGGATTGGGCAGTTTTTTTGCCAAACAGTACCGGTGTTAAATGGGACATGTTGGGGAAAATAGGCCCGATTCCCATGCCGATGCAGAAAAAGCCGATGCCGCAGCAATAGACCGGCAGAGGCAAAAACATGACAACGACACCGCCGGCACAAAAGAGCAGACCGATATTGGTGATTTTCCACAAGCTCATCCTTCCTGCCAAAAGGCCTGAGAAAAAGCGGCTTAAGGTAAAGCCGATATAGTAAAACATGATCATGGCAGCTGCTCTGTCGGCTGTCAGACCTCTTACATTAACCAAATAAGTGGCACCCCAGATATTGCAGAGGGATTCCATGGCACAGGAGGACATGAAGATGATACAGCTGACTACAATGACCGGATTTTTAAGCATCCGGCGGTAGGGAAGCACGATCATTTCTTCTTCCTGTGCAGCAGGATGCTCCTCTGCATTTTTGTCATTAATTTTCTTCCAGAGAGGAAGAGCGCATATGGTAACGGCTGTGATGACTGCCTGAATATAGAAAGCATATCGGTAGCCGGTGCGCCAGGCAGCATTGTCCGAAAGCGCAAGGGACATGATATAGGGACTTAAGCTGATGCCCACGCCGAAGAAGCAATGCAGGAAATTCATATGGGTTGCATTGTAGTGGAGTGCCACATAGCTGTTTAAGGAAGTATCGATGGCACCTGCACCCAGACCGAGGGGCAATGAAAAAATACAAAGCCAGATAAAGCTGCCGGACAGGGAATAACCCAAAAGGGCAGCAGCGGTCATGGCTGTACTGAGGGCGGTGACGCCGCCCGTTCCCAGCTTTTTGATGATACGGACACTGAAAATACTGGAGATAATGGTACCCATACAGTTAATGGTGGTTACAAAGTTGGAATAGGACATATGAAGTCCCATTTCCGGATAGATTGCCGGCCAGGAAGAGCCGAACAGCGAGTCGGGAAGACCCAGACCGATATAAGCAATATATATAACGATAAGTAATAAGGTTGTCATAAGAAGTCTCCTGTATATTGGCCTGCAAAGTTGCAGATTCCTTTTGTTTTACGGTAAAATCCTTGGGGATTTTCAGCCGGAATCATTATAGCAGATATCTGTGAAAAATACTACTGAATAATGGGTGCAAGCAATCCTATTGACATTTACCTTCTGTGCAATATAATTAAAAATATGAAATACCTCATAATCTAAAAGGAGTAAACGAATGTCCGGATTAACCAATAAATACAGGAAAAGTAGGGAAAGATGAGGCACAGGATTATGCAGAAGATAATGGTTTTTTTGAAAAAAGAGGCAGTGCTGTCAGTGGCAATGGTGCTCGCTTTGGTGTCCATGCTGGTGGTAATGCCGGATGGGGAATATGCAGGTTATATTGATTTCAGAACCCTGAGCATATTGTTTTGTCTGATGGCAGTGATGGCAGGCCTGCAGGATGCAGGTGTTTTTCAATTTATTGCAGAAAAGCTGCTTCGTAAAGTGAAACGGCTGTGGCAGCTGATCCTGATATTGGTTATGCTGTGCTTCTTTTTCAGCATGTTTATTACCAATGATGTGGCACTGATTACCTTTGTACCATTTACTTTTATTGTATTGGGCCTGTTAGGAGAAGAACAGGAGAAACGGCTGCTCATTCCGGTGGTCGTCTTACAGACCATAGGGGCCAATCTTGGAAGTATGCTGACACCCATCGGCAATCCCCAGAATCTGTATCTGTATGGGAAGGCAGGTCTTGGCCCGGCGGAGTTTGTATGTCTGATGCTTCCTTATACTGTGGCAGCCTTTTTGCTGTTAGCATTATGCAGTATATATTGGGGCAGGAAGGGAACGGATGAGCAGATCGCAGTAATCTTTAGGGAACAGACGGATCTGCGGGGAAAGGAAGCCGCCATTCTCAGATATCTGATTCTGTTTGTGATCAGTCTGCTGACTGTTGCGAGAGTGCTGCCCTATGGAGTCAGTCTGGCAGTGGTGGCGGTCACGTTTTTGGTCTTTGACAGGAGGCTGTTGGGAAAAATAGATTATTCCCTGCTGCTTACCTTTGTAGGCTTTTTTATTTTTATCGGAAATATGGGACGTGTGCCTGCATTTTGTGAATTTTTGCAAAGAATTGTGAAAGGAAATGAGGTGCTGACTGCGGTGGTGTCCAGTCAGATCATCAGCAATGTACCGGCAGCTCTGTTATTGTCAGGCTTTACCACAGAGTATCGGGCATTGATCTTAGGAACCAATTTGGGAGGCCTGGGTACGCTGATCGCTTCCATGGCAAGTCTTATTTCATATAAATATATTGTGAAGGAAAATAAATGCAGCAAGGGTGCTTATTTTGGTTCCTTCACCATAGCAAATATCGTATTTCTGGCAGTGCTGATGATTTTGTGGTACATCATTGGCTAGCCCGTATATATGCAGATGCAAAAAAGCCTTCGGATAGAATTTCCTATCCGGAGGCTTTTGTTGGTGTGCCTATTTTGCTGCTTCGCAGATCAGCTCCATAATTGTGGAGATAGAGTCCATCTGGCCGCTCTTATCCATGGCTTCAAAATATTTTTCACGGTTTGCATATAATTCATTGACCTTTTCTACCAACAAGGAGGTGGTCAGATCATCCTCATGCAGCACAATGGAGAAGCCCTGCGCTTCAAAGGAAGCTGCATTTAAAAGCTGGTCACCGCGGCTGCTGGAGGCAGGAAGGGGAATCAGGATATTGGGCTTGCAAAGTGCCAGCAGCTCACAGATCGCATTGGCTCCTGCACGGGAAATGACAATATCTGCCATTGCAAAAATATCCTTCAGCTCTGCATTTAAGTACTCAAACTGCTTGTAACCGGGTGTAGTAAGCAGCAGATTATCCAGCTTATCCTTTCCGCAGATGTGCACAACCTGGTAGTTTTCCAAAAGCCTTGGGAGTGCATCCCGGACAGCCTTGTTGACATTGGCAGCACCCAGACTGCCGCCGATTACCATAATAACAGGCTTGTTGGCGCTGAAGCCGCACAGATCCAGACCGGCAAGCTTATTGCCTTCTGCCAGTTCCTTACGGATGGGAGTGCCGGTCAGCACGGCCTTCTTATCAGGCAGCATGCGGAGAGTCTCCGGAAAGTTGCAGCAGATCTTTTGCGCTACAGGAAAACATAATTTGTTTGCCAGGCCCGGCGTCATATCGGATTCATGGATGATGCAGGGAATTTTCAGGGAAGCGGCAGCACGCACTACCGGTACGCTGACGAAGCCACCCTTGGAAAATACCACATCCGGCTTCCACTGCTTCAGGAATTTTCTGGCTTCCCCATATCCTTTTATGACGCGGAAGGGGTCAGTCAGGTTTTTGATGTCCAGATATCTGCGGAATTTGCCGGTAGCAATGCCGGTGTAGGGAATGTGAAATTCCTCGATCAGACGCTTTTCAATTCCTTCATAGGAGCCCACATAGGCGATTTCATAACCTGCTTCCTTAAGAAAGGGTATCAATGCAATATTGGGTGTTACATGTCCGGCAGTTCCGCCGCCGGTTAAGACAATTCGTTTCATGGCAATCCTTTCACTGTAAACGGTTTATTGAAGGCTTTCTAAAGCCTGAGCTAACTGGTCAGGGCAGGAGGTTGCCTTAAAACCGCAGCGGATTCCCTTCAGTCTTTCGATGGCATCCTCTACCTTCATACCTTTTACCAAGGCGCTGATGCCCTGCAGATTGCCGTTGCAACCGCCGGTAAAGCGGACGGATTCGATGATCCCGTTATTTACTTCAATGTCTATTGCGGAAGAACAGGTTCCTTTTGTCTGATATCTCATAATTTACCTCTTTTCTGTGCATATGTAAGTCTTGAACGTGCACGTTTTATTTTTAGGGTGACCCATAATATTAGATTATATCAAAAAAACGCTTCCGATACAATTGCAGGAGAAAATAATTTTCGGATTGCTTTCCGGTACACTTTTGTCAAAATTGGTAAGAAAAGCAGAAATCCTGCCATAATATATCGACGAAAAGACGTTCTAAATATATTGTAAAAACGTCATACAGTTATTATACTGAAATAGAAAAGAATCTTAAGACAGGAAGGAAAATGCCCATGCTTTCAGTATTTGAACAAGAAAAAATCGCAGCTGCAGGAATGTTTCTCTGCTTTTTGTCAAGTATCGGTATCCGCTCGTTTCTGGCGTCCCTGTATCAGCGGATGATCAGGGAAACCGACAATATGGCAACCACACAAAATAAGCTTTTAAAGCAGTGTAAGCTGAAGTTTATGAACTGCTTTCAGTTGAATAACGGTGTGGCTAATGTGCCGGTCTTTGTGGACAAGTTTATCAATAAATTATCACTGGGGCCTTTTTCCTTCCGGCTTTTGTATCATATATCCGGACAGCTTATGCTTTTGGCGGTGATCTTTTCGGGCATTGCCGTCTGCAGGCGAATTGCAGCTGGATGTATGTTCGGAGAGATCCTGCCCTTTTATGCAGCCAGTCTGGTGCAGCTGTATTTTTATTTTGCACTGACCACCATTATGGATATAAAGGGAAGGCGTAAGGCTTTAAAGACGAATCTTGTGGATTATCTGGAAAATCATCTGTGCAACCGCATGCAGCTTACGGGTGCGGATATACAGATGCTTTACGGAGGCTCCTTACCGGAACCCCGCAGGGTGGATATACTGCCTATAGCAGGCTGGATGGCGAACAGGGAAGAGGAAAAAAAGGAGACCCCAAAGGAGGGTGTACGACAGGGAGAGGAAGGCATAAGGCCTCTGGATGCGGAAGAGACTGCAGAATTGGAAGGATTGCTGAAAGAAATTCTGACTTTGTCTTGAATATTTGATATATCTTTGTTAAACTGTACTCGTTATAAGTCCCTTAAAGGTGAGGAAAATCACGGCAGCAGGAACGGCTTTGAAGGAATGCTTAACTGTCCTGTTACGGACTATATTTAGGAGTGAAATGACATTGGGTAAAGCGGACCTACCCGCTTTGTTCGATATAATGCTTACAGAGAAAAGAGGAGTACTATCATGAGTGCAAAAGTAACATTTGATTATTCAAAAACAGGCGCATTTATTTCCGAAGAAGAAATCGGTTATATGAAGAAGCTTACCCTGGATGCAAAGGAGCTGTTAGTATCCGGTAAAGGTGCAGGAAATGATTTCCTTGGCTGGGTCAACCTTCCGGTAGATTATGATAAGGAAGAGTTTGAGCGTATTAAGAAGGCTGCTGCGAAGATTCAGAATGACTCAGAGGTATTGGTTGTTATCGGTATCGGCGGTTCTTATCTTGGAGCAAGAGCTGCAATTGAATTTTTAGGACACAGCTTTGCCAACGTAGTTGACAAGAGCATCCGTAAGGCCCCGGAAATCTATTTTTGCGGTAATTCCATCAGCTCTACCTATTTAAAGCATTTGATGGATGTAGTTGGAGACAGAGATTTCTCTATCAACATGATCTCCAAGTCAGGTACCACCACAGAGCCTGCTATTGCCTTCCGTGTATTTAAGGCAATCCTTGAGAAGAAATATGGTAAGGAAGAGGCTGCTAAGAGAATCTATGCAACGACCGATAAAGCCAAGGGATCCCTGAAGAATCTGGCAGACGAGGAAGGATATGAGACCTTTGTAGTACCGGATGAGGTAGGCGGACGTTTCTCAGTATTGACTGCTGTAGGTCTGCTTCCCATTGCAGTAAGCGGCGCAGATATTGATCAGTTAATGGCAGGTGCGGCAAGCGGTCGCAAGCGTGCATTGGAAAATGCATTTGAAGAAAATGATGCTCTGCAGTATGCAGCACTTCGTAATATTTTGCTCCGTAAGGGCAAGAGTGTGGAAATCCTGGCAAACTATGAGCCCAGCGTACATTATGTATCTGAGTGGTGGAAGCAGCTTTTCGGTGAAAGCGAAGGAAAGGATCAGAAGGGTATTTTCCCTGCAAGCGTGGATCTGACTACAGACTTACATTCCATGGGTCAGTTTATCCAGGACGGCTCAAGAATCATGTTTGAAACCGTTATCAATATAGAGAAGTCAAGAGAAGAGATCATCATTGGAGAGGAGCCTGTTGATCTGGATGGTCTGAACTATCTGGCAGGCAAGAGCGTTGATTTCGTAAATAAGAGTGCCATGAACGGTACCGTATTGGCCCATACAGACGGACAGGTGCCTAATTTCATGGTAAATGTGCCGGAAGTAAATGAATTCTACCTGGGCGAATTGTTCTACTTCTTTGAGTTTGCCTGTGGTGTAAGCGGATATTTACTGGGTGTGAATCCGTTTAACCAGCCCGGTGTGGAAAGCTACAAGAAAAACATGTTCGCGCTTCTTGGCAAGCCGGGCTATGAGGCACAGAGAGAAGAGCTTCTTAAGAGATTATAAGCTGGATTGATCAAAGGGAGAAAACCATATGAATATTGTTGTATTGGAAAGAAACAGCGTAGGCTGTGATATAGCAGTGGATTATTCCGCATTGGGAAATGTTACATATTATCCGAATACCGTTACGGTTGAGGAAGTAAAGGAACGTATTAAGGATGCAGATATTGTTGTTTCCAATAAGGCACCGATGGGAGAGGAAAGCCTGAAGGATGCGCCCAATGTGAAACTGATCTGCGAATTTGCCACCGGTTTTGACAATGTGGATATTGTATATTGCAGGAACAGAGGAATTAAGGTTGCCAACGTGGTAAATTACTCCACGGATATGGTAGCACAGCATACCTTTGCATTGGCATTGGCGCTTTTAGAGAAGCTGCCTCATTATGATGAGTATGTGAAGTCCGGTGCCTACAGTGCACAGGACCGCTTCTCCAATTTTGATATTCCTTTTTATGAGCTGGCAGGTAAGACCTGGGGTATCGTAGGCATGGGTAATATCGGTAAGAAGGTAGCTCAGATTGCTTCTGCTTTTGGATGCAGGGTTATCTTCCACTCTATTACCGGCAAGAGCAGCTGCAAGGACTATCCTCAGGTGGATAAGGATACACTGCTTGCGGAAAGTGATTTTCTTTCTTTGCACTGCCCGTTAAGTGATCTGTCCCGCAATTTTGTTGATGCAGAAGCATTGGAGAAGATGAAGGAGTCTGCGATCTTAATCAACGTAGCCAGAGGCCCGGTTGTAAATAATGCAGATCTGGCAGCAGCCTTAAAGGCAGGCAGGATCAAGGCAGCAGGTCTGGATGTAGTTGAGAAAGAGCCTATTGAGCTTACCAATCCGCTTATGGAGCTTAAGGACAGCAACAGGATCATCATTACACCTCATCTTGCCTGGGCAAGTGTAGAGGCACGAACCAGATGCGTCAATGAAGTGGGTAAGAATATTGAAGCGTTCATGCGCGGAGAAAACAGAAATATTGTGAATATGTAACGATTAGAGGAAACAGAATGATTGATAAGATAAAAGAGCTTTGCGTGAAATACAGGGAGATCATCGTATACCTGATCGTTGGTGTACTGAATACGATCGTTTCCTGGGGTGCCTGCTTTGTAGTGGAACTGTTTCTGGATTCTGACATATCCTGGCAGAATGCAGTGATCAATACGATTGGCTGGGTGGCAGGTGTTGTATTCGGCTACTTTGCCAACCGAAGGTATGTATTTAAAAGCACGAATCCGAAGATCGGCAGGGAATTTCTTGCATTTGCAGGTGGCAGGGTTTCTACCTGGCTGTTAGACATTGTGATCATGTTTGTAGCTGTTAACCTGATCCATATGGGTTATTGGGTTGCAAAGATTTTCATATCTTCGATACTGGTAATGATTGCCAACTATGTATTGAGCAAGGTATTTGTATTTAAAAAGAAATAAGAAAAAGGGTATCCCCGGTCAGAAACTGACTGTAGGGATACCCTTCTTTTTGCATCACAGAACAGGGCTGCGGATATCTGATCAAAGCTTTTGCACAAATTCCCTGACTAAACGGGCGCAGTCATGGGCTGCCTGTTTTTCAAAGGTGGGATAGTCCATGTCGGCACTGTTGTCTGCTTTGTCGGAAATAGCTCTGATCACGACAAAGGGGATGTTGTTAAGGTAGGAAGCGTGTGCAATGGACGCTCCTTCCATCTCGGTGCAGTCGCCGTGGAAATCGCGGATCAGACGCTCCTTTACTTCTTTACTTGAAACAAACTGGTCTCCGCTGACTACGCGGCCGATGATCGCTTTCTTGTCTGCAACAATTTCCTCACAGGTTTTCTTTGCTAACTGTATCATGGTTTCATCAGCAGGAAACTCCCGTACGCCAAGCTGGGGAACCTCACCTAAAGGATAGCCGAAGATGGTTGCATCCACGTCATGATGGATCACATCCCTGGAGATCAGAAAGTCCCCAATGTCTAATGCAGCATTTAAGGAGCCTGCAACTCCGGTATTGATAATATGTGTCACCTGAAACAAATCAGCAAGTATCTGCACGCAGATAGCGGCATTGACCTTACCGATACCGCTTTTTACCACAACTACCTCTGCGTTGCCTAAGGTGCCTTCGAAAAATTCCATGTTTGCTTTTTTGGTGGTGCCTGAAACAGTCATTTGGGAGCGTAAGGTTTCTACCTCAATCTCCATTGCACCGATAATACCTATCTTACTCATGCTTATTCTCCTTTTCCTTATTCCGGATATACCAGTCTGCTGTCATCAATATGATAAAGTACATTTTCCAAGAAACGTTTTGCCAGATAATTGGCCATGGGCAGATTCATGTCTAAATAGTTGCCGCAATCCTTTGCAGAAGCGCCCGGTACTTCATCATGGAAGTCGCGGATGAACTCGTACATTTCTGTCATAAGGGGCAGAATGTCCCGGGAACTTATATCACCTGCAAGCAGAAGATAAAAACCGGTACGGCAGCCCATGGGTCCGAAATAAATGATCTTGTCCTTGTAAACAGAGTGGTTCCGTAAAAAGGTGGCTGCCAGATGCTCGATGGTATGTATTTCAGCCGTATTCATGACAGGCTCCTCATTGGGGCTGGTCATACGCAGGTCAAAGGTAGTAATTACTTCAGCTCCAACAGTATCCTTTCTGGATACATAGATGCCCGGCTGAAGCTTCATATGATCAATCGTAAAACTTGCTATTTTCTCCATAAAAAGTACCTCTTTCTGTTTTTTCTGTATTCAGTATATACTATTTTACCCATAATACAAAGGAAATTTGCAAAAAAAATGAAATGCACCATATTTTATGATATACTGAAAGCAGTACAAAAGAGTAAACAAAGGATGGAATCTGTTTTGGTAAGTAAAGCATGGATATATATGCTGTTTCTGCTCATGTTGACAGGAACACTCGGCGCATGCGGGAAAAAATCCGGACCCGTGAAGGCGGTGACTGACGAGGTAGAATATGCAGAGCAGTCGGAGGAAATGAAGGCAGAGGGAATCATATGGCCGGATGTAGTTCCCTATATGACCACCCTTCCTACAAGTGCAGAAAGTGCGGCTATTTTTGTGGAACCCATAGAAGGGCTGTCCAAGGATTTTGTCAAAGGAATCGATGCATCAGGCATACTTGCATTGGAGGAAAACGGAGTAACTTTTTACAATAAAGAGGGAAATCCACAGGATTTTTTTCAGATACTGGCAGATTCGGGAATCAATTATATCAGGGTATGTGTCTGGAACAGTTCAGAGGATGATAAGGGCGTAAGCAGAGGAAACGGATACGATGCTGTTACGGCAGCAGTGATCGGACGCAGGGCAGCAGCCTGTGATATAAAGCTTCTGGTAGATTTTCGCTATGCGGATTTTGGGGAGAATGCGTCGAAACAGGCGGCACCGAAGGATTGGCAGAATATTACCTATTGGGAGAAGATTGATGCCATTTATACCTATACGAGGGAAAGCCTGGAGCTGATACTGGCTGCAGGTGCGGACGTGGGTATGGTTCAGATCGGGAATGAGATAGATGACGGGGTTGCAGGGGAAACGGACTGGGAGCATATGCTTCCTTTGCTGAAGGCAGCAAGCCTTGCCGTCAGAGACGTGGAAAAGAGCAGGAGCAGGAAGCTGCAGATTGCAGTGCATCCGGCAGATGTCTCTGATAGGGACAGGATCCTGCAGAATGCGGAGATTTTAGAAAATGCAGAGTTAGACTATGACGTGCTCGGTGTATCTTACCGGCCTTATGAACACGGCTCCTTAGAGAATCTGACTGCAACCTTGGCCCAGATCCATGAAAAGTACGGGAAGAAAACAGCAGTATTAGAAACTGCCTATACTTATTCGGCAGAAAAGTACGATACCGTTCATAACCTGCTGCCCATAGGGAATCTGCTGCCCAAGTATGGCGGTACGGTACAAAGTCAGGCAAGCTGTATCAGGGATGTTATGGCTGCAACCGCTGCAGCAGGAGAGGCTGCTTTGGGCATCTTTTATTGGGAGGAGCATGGATACGGATCGGGAGATACTGCCCCGGCCGGAATGGACGCCCTCCATACAGAAGGCTATTTGGGGCAGGGCATCCGCAGGATGCAGGAAATGTTTGATATAACAGGGCATCCCTTTGCTTCGCTGGATGTTTTTAAGTATGTTAATTACGGAACTATTTGTGATGCAGCAGTGGATTTTGTAGAGACTGCATTGGTATATATGAAAGCAGGAGAAGCCCTGGAGCTGCCGGGAGAGGTCAGCGTGATCTACAATGACAGGAGCTTATCTAAAGCGGAGCCTGTGGCCTGGAATGAAGCGGATTATCAGGATATCAGGACGGACAGGGCAGGGGAATATATGATCACAGGTGTTCTGGAAGACGGAACGAAGGCTGCCTGCAGGGTAGTCATTGAGGAATAAAAGGAGGTATTTTTTATGAAAATATTGATCATAAGACACGGAGACCCGGATTATTCTATAGACTCCCTGACTCCGGTAGGCTGGGAGGAAGCGGAAATATTATCCGGCTATGTTTCGCAAATGAATATTAAGGATTTTTATGTTTCACCTTTAGGCAGGGCCAAGGATACGGCAGCAGCTACCTTGAAAAAGTTAAACAGAGAAGCTGTGGAATGTCAATGGCTGCAGGAGTTTCCATGCAGGATCAAGCGGCCGGATGAAGAAGGACCTACCATTTCCTGGGACTGGCTGCCGAAGGATTGGACAGCGGTTCCGGAATATTATGACAGCAGGAAATGGTGCACCACGGATGTGATGAAGGCCGGCGGTGTGGACAAGGAATATGAACGGGTAGTAACAGAATTTGATAAGCTGTTAGCAGCCTATGGTTATGAGAGGGAAAATAATTATTATCATGTGACGAAGGCAAATAATGATACCATTGCATTCTTTTGCCATTTTGGTCTGGAATGTGTGCTCTTAAGTCACTTATTAAATGTTTCCCCCATGATACTCTGGCACGGTACCTGTGCGGCACCTACCTCTGTTACGACCCTTGTAACGGAAGAACGCAGAAAGGGGATTGCAGCATTCCGAATGCTGTCCTTTGGGGATACCACGCATTTATATACTGCAGGAAGAAAGCCTTCCTTTGCAGGACGTTTTTGCGAAGATTTCGAGAATACATGGGAAAGACATGATTAATACTGAAATCTGATTTAGAAGGATTTATAATCCGGGAAGGGTATTTTAGAAAATATAACAGGTAATTGTGAAACCACCAGGTTTTTGCTTTTGTACCAACATTATCAGTTAATTCATGGTTTTGCAATTACCTGTGATGAAAAGGAACAAGGGAGGTCAATATGAATAAGCTTTCAACCTTTTATAAACACATAAGTGAGGCTGCTGCAAAGCAGGGCTGGGATATAGAGACAGCAATGAAACAGGTAAAGTCCTATGGGGTGGACTATGTAGAAATCCAGTACGGACCGGATTTTGATGCAGAGGAAACGGGCGCACTTTTGGAGCGCTGTAGGATGCAGACAGCATGTGTTTGTGCTAATTTTGATTTTCTGCATGACAGCAGGGAGCTTTCCGCAGAAAAATATCAGCGTGTATTTGAAGCGGCAAAGACGCTTGCATGCAATAAGGTTTTATGTATTCCCGGCATGATGGATGAGGAAAGGGACCATGCGGAGCAGATGGCATGTTTTGCAGAAAGAATCACTGAAATGTGTGAAGTGGCTAAGGCATGGGGGATCACTGTACTGGTGGAGGATTTTGATAATGAAAAATCTCCCTGCTGTAAAATGGCAGATTTGAAGTATCTGTTAGAGCATGTGCCCGGCCTGCAGTTTGCCTTTGATACGGGCAATTTCCGTTATTGCAGGGAGGAACTGGGAGAAGCCTATGAGCTGTTAAAAAAATATGTGGCACATGTGCATTTAAAGGACAGGGGAGAAACTGCACCGAAGGGCGAAAGTGAGCCGGACTTTATCCGGGATACAGCAGGTGATCCGATTTATACAACACCTGTCGGAGACGGAGATCTGAAGCTTAAAATGTGGATCAGACGTCTTATTGAGGATGGTTTTGAAGGTATTTTCGTTCTGGAACATTTTGGCGCAAAGGATCAGAATGCATATATCAGACGTTCCGCCGAGAATGTGACCGCTGTCATGGAGGATATTTAATATGAAATCCCTTGTGACAAATTGGGGGAGAAAGCTGACGGAGGGGCTGACAGGAAAGAGAATACTGCTTTTGGCACTGGGGGCAATGATCTGCTCCTTCGGCATTCACAATATTCATCAACGTACCAATATAACGGAGGGCGGCATCATAGGTCTTATGCTGTTGATCGAGCATTGGTTAAAGATTTCTCCTGCATACATTACGCCTGTTCTGGATATTGCCTGTTATCTTCTGGCTATCAAATTCCTGGGAGGAAATTTCATCAAGCTGTCCATTATATCAACAGCATTTATATCGGGCTGGTATAAGGTATGGGAGCAGTTTCCGCCAATGCTGCCGGATCTGTCCGACAAGCCGCTTCTGGCAGCCGTTCTGGGCGGTATCTTCGTCGGTGTGGGCGTAGGGATCATCATCCGTCAGGGCGGTTCCAGCGGAGGGGATGACGCATTGGCATTAACCATTTCCAATGTATTGCACTGGAAGCTGTCCCGCGCTTATTTATTTACGGATGTGGTTGTGTTGTTATTGTCCCTTACTTATATTCCGGTGGAAAGAATTTTATTTTCTCTGATCACAGTGACGATCTCGTCACATGTAATTGACTGGATCAGGGAAATCGGAGGCGGGAAGGCACAGTAGTGCCATGCGCCATTCATAGCCCTATGGGCTATGAATGGACGGCTGTCGCCGTATAATAAGCCAATAATAAAAGCTCCTTACCAAGCAAGCTTGGAGGAGCTTTATTATCGTCTTATTGCATGGCTTGTAGCTTAGCCAAAGTATCTCTTCAGCAGACCTTCAAATGCTTTGCCGTGTCTTGCTTCGTC
>CAYXQG010000004.1:0-2374 GCA_964467405.1 uncultured Acetatifactor sp.
TATGTGCTGAAATAATGGTCATTTCATAAGAAATGCCTAACTCCTCTAAAATATCGGCAGCCTTAGCCATGATCGGCATATCAGAATCACTGCCCATTACAATACCAACTTTTGCCATGGTATATTCTCCTCCTCGTTTCTTTCTATTTCAATCCATTACTCACTATAGAAACTTTAAATTACATTACAGCATTAGTTTACTAAACTTGTGCGGTGTATGCAAGTTATTTTTCTACATTTTGTATACATGTACCAAAATGCCAAACTTTTGTACCACATATGGGCATTTATTCAGCCATAAATGCTTCCCAAAGTGTATTTTCCTTCGAAAGATACTCTGCCAGAAGCTTCTCCTGCTCTGCATTTAAGAATAATGCTTCCTCTTTGTTTTGCCTTTCTCTCTGTAGCTCCTGCTTTCCTTCCCTGTACTTTTCCAGTATCGTACGGCAGACCTCCGCCTTTCGCTGCACCATAGCCCTGTCCCATACAAGTGCTATGTCATTTCTGTGATCCAGGTCATACTGCTCATTGCAAATACAGTCCGGTATATTGCCCGGCAGACTGCTCGCCTCCAATATTCCCTCCAAGGGTCTGCTTATAACCGGAACCAGATTTTTGTCTCTAAGAAGCTCCAGTACTTTTTGTATGACCCTTTCATATCCTAAAGCATAATTGATCTGCACTCTCTTTTTCTGCAACAGATTTTTTCTTTCTCTGAGGGCACATTCCAGATAAGCCTCTGCCATCAGCCGGATGCTCTCCCCTGAAAGTGCTGCCAGATGTGCTGCTGTCTCTATGGCCTTTGGGGAAACATATTCTCCGTAACGGTACAGATAAGCACTGTTATCCGGATCGGCCTCCGAAATTATCTGCACTGCTGGATTCTTCTTGGGAACCAAAAGAGCCTCAATCTGTTCCTCCTGGGTAAGCTCTGTATAATCACTGACATACCAGTAGAGGATCTGACGCAGACTCTCATATGCCGGACGAGTCCCGTTTTCCTGCCATTCAAAAATGCAGCAGCTGTATATTTCCACAAAAAGCTCTATACGGATCAGCACCTCTTCCAGATGCTGTTTCGTGGCCGGACGGATCATGCCCCGCATTTCTGCACTGACGGCAGCAAAGAAAGGGCCTGCTTTCTCACCAAGCCTTGCAGCCGCATATGTCGGATTGATATAATCTGTTTCATAATGCTGCGGCAGGATATTCTCATACAAACATTGATTCCATGCCTGCATCCTGTCCGTATCCTTTCCAAGCAAACCGCCGTCCCTTACAAATTGATAATATGCATCTATCTTCTCAATGAACGCTGCCATATTTTTAAAATACAAGCTCCATTGCTCATCACCGTAATCTTCCTCTTTGATCTGACGGATACGCTCCATGGCCAGCTCATATCGTTCCAAAAGAAATTCATTCTGTTCCTGCATAGCTTTCTCCTTACAAATACGATCCTGCATACAGCACACCACTCATACAGGCAAGTGCTGCAAAATTAAACAGAAGACCCAAATATGCAAATATCTTATAGTGGTCCCGTTCCCTGACAGCATAAATTGCAAGAATCATACCTACTATGGCAAACAGTAATATTAAAATACCTGCAATTCCATAATTCACAGGAACCTGACCACCCTTTGTATAGGATAAATATACTACTGCAGCCAGCGAAACACAGCTCAAGATACCGAATACTGCAGACATAACCGCTTTTTGGGAATGAACTTTATTCGTAAATTTATAGCCTCTTCTCCTTGCCATTCTCTTCCCTTTCTCCGAAAATAGGCATGCCCGCCAAAGGCGGGTATGCCTACCTGTTTAAAATAATATTTTTGATTTTCCCGCTAACAGCTTTGCACCACTGATCATCAAAAGCACACCGCTGGCAACGCCTACTGCTACGGCAATAATGCCTAATACAATATTCAATACGCCTGCACCATTCATTACCTTATATGTCTTTTCTTCCATGCTATTCCTCACTTCTGCACCACCCGGGTGACTTTGTATTCTTTTCTGCCCCCTCGATCAGCAATCCTGTTTTGAAATTATGCACCGTACTCAGCATAATATGCATCAATAGCTGCCTTCAATTCATCATTGATCAAAATCTGTCCCTTGTATTCCTTATTGTACAGATGCTCGATTACATCAGCCATGGAAACAATAGCATGTGCATCAAATCCATATTTTTCCTTAATTTCTTCCAGCGCGCTCTTCTCACCGCCAAGACCTTTTTCCATACGGTTTAAGGACACCATCAGACCAACGATCTCAACATTCGCAGCTCCTCTTACCTTCGGAACTGTTTCCTCCATGGATTTTCCGGAAGTTGTAACGTCCTCGATCATAACGACTCTGTCGCCAT
>CAYXQG010000004.1:2384-22845 GCA_964467405.1 uncultured Acetatifactor sp.
TCAGCGCAATGATCCTTTTCTTCCTTACGGTCAGAGCAATAACGGATTTCCTTTCCGTATAACTTACTGTATGCAATGGCTGTTACGACACTGATCGGAATTCCCTTATAAGCGGGTCCGAACAGTACATCAAAATCATCACCGTATGTATCATGGATTGCTTTGGCATAATACTCACCAAGCCCCATCAGCTGACTTCCCGTTACATAAGCACCGGCATTCATAAAAAACGGTGATTTACGGCCGCTCTTTAATGTAAACTCGCCAAACTTTAAAACCTGGCAGTCTACCATAAATTCGATAAACTCTTTCTTGTAGCTTTCCATCTTATAAAACCTCCTGTATTCAAGGCTTTGCCTCTCTCATATTTCCAAGATGTTTCCTACGCAGCCATCCCTCTCAGGCAGCATCCTTCATAGGAATACATTTAATATCCTGTTTATACTACCATAAACCCCTGCATTTTTCAATACAGCCCTATAAGCTGATCCTATTCATGGCAATCATTGCTTTCGCAAACAGCTTGACTGCCTTGAAATAGGTATTTGTATTCAGCACCTCATCAGGACCATGCGCGCCGCCGTGACCGGGCTTAAACAATCTGTCCTTATCTGCTTTATCCTGCTCGCTTGCCGGATAACCCATTCCGTAGGCAAAGGCATTTGGCAGCATTCTTGCATAGGTACCGCCGCCCATTACGGAGCTCTCTTTATTATCTGCGGCCAGATAATTATATACATCGGTCAAAAGAGAAACTGCCGGATGCTCCTTGGGGAAATAATTAGGCTTTGAATCATTTTCCAATACCCAGATCATACCGTTTTCCTCAGCACACTGCGCCAGGGCTTCTCCGTTCTTTTGGCTGTCAGCAGTAACTGCATAACGGATATTTAAGGTAAGATGAAGCTTGCCTTCCTGCATTTCCAATATGGTAGCCGCACAGGTGGTTCTGCCGGATACCTCATCCTCATAAGCAATACCCGTATTGACACCGTAGTATTCCTCTGAAAGCTTTGCAATGCTGCGTAAGATTTCCTTGTCCTTTTCACCCAGTACACTTAATCCCAAAAGTACCTTGCACATACCGTAAATGGCATTGCTGCTGCCTTCCGGAAAAGCGCTGTGCTTACTGATACCGTGATAGATGATTTCTACCACATCATCTTTACGGACTGCTTCTGTATTTTTACTCTCTTCGGTACCTTCTGCCTGCTTTAATTCTGCCAAAAGCTGCTCGCAAAAAGCCTCCTCCCCTTTCAGTGCAATCGTTACTTTATCAGGGATCATATTGCTTGCCACACCACCCTGAAAAGAGACAATATGCTCAGATAGGCTGTTACAGGTGACCATATGCCCCTCCATAATGCCCTTTTCGCCATAACGGACAGGGAAGCCTGCATCTGCAATAATGGACATACGGGGTGTCGGATACTTTGCTACATAATATTCCAGATCCTCCATACCACGTTCTTCATCGCAGCCTACAAACAGACAGAACTCATGCTCCATGGGAAGTCCCAGCTCTCTGAAGCACTGCATCATATAGATCATGGCAATGGCCGGTGCTTTATTATCATCCACACCTCTTCCCACCATAAACTGCTCTACCATAGTGGGACAAAAAGGCTCATATTCCCAATTGTTTCCTACGGGCACTACATCCAGATGATTCCAGAAGCCAATGGTATTCTCCATATGCTCCTGCATGTCCTCCTTCTCAAAATCCACAGAGCTGATACAGCCGACATAATTATCAAAATTCTTTACAAAAAAACCATGCTCCCTGCCTATCAAAAGCATTTCATCCAATGCCTCTCTGCAACCCTTGCCGAAGGGTGCCTGTGGATCCTTTGGCTCTGCGGGTGTGGAAACACTCTCTATTCTGACGATACGCATAATATCCTCAAGCATTTTGTCACGATGGGCATCCATCCAGTCATCCACAAGTGTCAGATCAAAATCTCCCCATGTTTTTTCTGCAAATCCTTTATTTTCCGTCATTATAATGACCTCCTACCATCATTCCGTTTCTATTGTATTTTGCTCATTGCAGCAACCTTATCACTGATCCATTTGATTCTTTCGGCACTGATGTCTCTGGGAATCGTACAATCGGCACCCAGCATCACACCAATTGTTCCGGATTCTGCCAGAACCTTCTCAACCTCTGCCTCAATCTCCTCCCTGCTTCCTGTGTAAAGAATACCGCCCGGACGGTTATCAAAGCCTCCAAGCACACAAGAATCCCGGAAGAATTTTTTACCTTCTCCCAAGGTCATTTCCTCAATATAAACGGCCCAGTTTACAACAGCCGCCGGATAATCCTGCCATACCTCGATCTGATTTCTGTCACCTGCAAATCCGCAACAATGAAGCATGTTGATATCACTTAAGGTATTTGCATATTTTAATACATCCAATTCCGCCGGAGTAACCCATTTGCGGTATTCCTCACTGCTGAAACGGGTATATTCCCCGTTCTGCAGGCAATAATAAATACCATCACAGCCGGCCTCCTGAATCAAAGCTCTGACCAGAGCCTTTACATCCTGTGCAATAACTGAAAATGCATAGCTGACAGCCTCCGGATTGGCCTTCATATGCATCATGACTACCTCATGGCCGGCTCCGAAACGAAGCAGGGACATGGGATTGAATACATTATAAAAGACGCAGGCCTCCCCACCGATTCTTTCTACAATTGCTTTTGCTCTTTCTACCTGACCGCGGATATAAGGATGATCCTCTCCTAAGGGAGTTAACCGGAACCAATCCTCAGGGCAGGTAACCGTATCAATAAAGGGATTGGGATAATTAAAATATCCGTCACACATCACCTTTACAAAATCAAGCCCTGCATCCCGATACCATTGAATATGCTTATCGATCATCTCAGGCTCCGGTGTTTCCTTACCGAAATGATGCCAGAATCCTACCGGCACCTTATCCACCGATTGCTTATGTGCCGCATTGATCACTCTTTCCCTCTTTGTCATACCTTCACCCCATTATTTTATTTTGCAGCTAATGCGCCTGCAATATCCTCTCTCATATCCAAAACTGCTGCTCTTGCCGCATCTGCATAACCGGCATCCCCAAATGCTGCATACTTTTCCTGCTGATATGCTGCAATGATACCTCTGGAGGAGTTGATGATCGCTCCCAGACCATCCTCATTAAAGAAGTGTACCAGATCAGCGCCCTTACCTCCCTGTGCACCATAACCGGGCACCAGAATAAAGGACTTCGGCATAACCTTACGCAGGATTTTACCCTGTTCCGGATACGTTGCACCTACTACAGCGCCGATATAGCTGTAAGAGTCACCCATGTGGTCAGCACCCCACTCTGCCACCTTCTCTCCTACATGCTCATAAAGAGGTCTGCCATCGATCAATCTGTCCTGAAAATCTCCGCTGCTTGGATTAGAGGTCTTAACCAGGATAAAAAGGCCCTTCTTTTCTTCCTTACATACCTTTACAAAAGGAAGTACACTGTCAGCGCCCATATAGGGATTGATCGTAACAAAATCCTCATCAAATCCATAGAAGGAATTGCTTCCTACCTGCACCTTGCCAAGATGACCTACGGCATATGCCTCTGAGGTGGAGCCAATATCACCGCGCTTAATATCGCCGATCACTACCAGTCCCTTGCTCTTGCAATAGTCCACAGTCTTCTTAAATGCTACCAGTCCCGGAATACCAAACTGCTCATACATAGCAATCTGAGGTTTCACCGCAGGTACCAGATCGCAGATAGCATCTACGATACCCTTATTGTACTGCCAGATTGCTTCCGCTGCACCCTCCAGGGTTTCGCCATGCTCTGCAAAAGCCGCCTTCTTAATATGCTCCGGAATAAATTTCATCATAGGATCCAAACCCACTACAATGGGAGCATTTGTCTTCTTAATCTTTTCTACTAATTTGTTGATCATATCTTTTCTCCGTTCTTTTTACTTATATTTTCTCCGAGGCTTCCTTCTTCGAAGGGTCTTCGGGCATAAATGCTTTTATCTTCCTGACAGAAATTGGTATTCCCGTGCAGCAGTTTCATCATCCGGATAGATCTTCAAATAATTTCCCATCAGGGCTGCTGCCTGTTCAAAATTGCTCATATACTCATATGCTACGATCTCATTGAACAATAAGGACTGCTTCATGGTATTATCCCCTGTCTGCAGTCCGGCCTGAAATGCCGCCAGGGCCTTTTCATAATCCCCCTTCTTCATTTCACATAAGCCCAGCTGATTGTAAAGACCTGCATCCGGTGTCTTTGCCAGGTAGGAATTGTAAACACTGGAAGCATAATTGAAATCACCGGTTGCCTCATAGGCCATACCCAGATATTGATATGCTGCCGCACCGCCCTTACTCTTTGCTTCCTCCAGGGCCAGATAAGCCTTTTGATATTCGCCCATATAATAATACATACGTCCCTTATCAAAATGGCTCATTTTAGTCTCATAGGTCTGAAGCGCATCCGTCAGATAACTCTGTCCCGCATCCTTATGTCCTGCTGCCTCCATGGCCTCATAGATCTGGATAACCCGTTCAAAATTCTGTCCGTCTAACTCCACCACACGGTCCATATCCTTTTTGGCATTCGCATAATCATTTAATTTTAACCGAATACCGCCGCGCAAAAATAATACATCCTCATCCCCAGGGTGCAGGGCCAATATTGCATCATATATTTCTTCCGCCTCTGTATACCTGCCCATCTTGTCATAAACAGCAGCCAGATACAGATTAATATCATAATCCACATCCTCAGGCAGTCCGTTACTGTAACCAAGAGCCTCCAGAAAGAAGCTCTCTGCCTCTTCATACCTGGTCAGTCCCATATACGCAATGCCCCTTCCTCTGGCATTCAGCTTCGGATTTTCATTTAATTGTTCTGCTGTATCGAAGCTTACTAAAGCAGCCTGATAATCCAGCTCTTTTATATGCAGCATTCCCTGCAGGATATTTTCCCTGCCGTCGCCGCATCCGGACATTAACATCATGAGCATCATACTGCCAAGCAAGGCTCTTATACCATACTTTCCTCTTTTTTTCTGCTGTATCCTTACCATAAACCTTTCCCCGTCCATAAATGCCTATACACGTTCAGTATAACCTTTCTTGACAGACAAAGCAATTAAAAAAAGGATAATCCGTCAATTTTCTGACGATTATCCTTTTTCCTTATTTATACTGTACTATATCCTTTCAGCTGCTGTGTGATATAGCTGCACACCTGGTTTCGTTCCATATCAAGTGCTACTGCCAGCTCACCATAAAGGTTGTCCTCCGCAATCTTAAAATACCTTCCGTCCACGGCAGTTTCCTTCCTGCCGGCCGCCATTCTCTTCTGCCTGCGAAGATAGATGGTTTTGACCAGTCTGACCAATTGCTCACAGCTGTTGCTGCGCATGCATGATTTATAGTCCTGCTCAATGAGTTTTTCATTCTGAATCACCAAAGCAGGAATTTCCGGAATAGAATCGATCAGTCTCTGTGCCTCTTCCCTTGTCAGGATATTTCTCATGGAAGTAAGTGCCGTATCTACCGGAACATACACGGTACTGGCAGCAACATACTTCGGCTTTAAAATATAATATCTCTTCGCCTTATCGATTCCGGATATATCCAAAGTTGTAATATCCTCTACCGTACATACACCCTTATTACCGCAAACAACATACTGACCTATGTCAAACATTCAATACCTACCCTTCTCTTTCCAATGTCAACTTTGCTCTTATTATGGTCTTATTTTAACAGATTTATACCAAAAAAGTCAGCAAATTTTTGCTTTTCTGAAAAGTTTGTGCACAATGCATATGTCGTCAGTACAGTATTTTGTCTATTTTTACATCTCAAAATCAGTAAAAAATTGTGCAGCGGTTTAAGAAATATGCCCAAGCTCCTTTATCACCTCCGAAGCAATGATAAGTCCGGCTGCGGCAGGCACAAATGCCACCGATCCCGGTGTGGATCTACGCCCGTGTTCTTCCTGCATATCCTTTCTTTCCGTGCTGACCGGCTTCCTCGGTTCTTCCTTTGAATACAGCACCTTCAGCTTCTCAACCCCACGCTTTTTTAACTCTCTTCGCATGACCTTTGCCAAAGGGCATACAGAGGTCTTGTAAATATCTGTTATCTCAAGCATCGTAGGATTCAGTTTGTTTCCCGTTCCCATGCTGCTGATGATAGGAACGCCTGCTTCCTTTGCCTGGAGGATCAGCTGGATTTTGCCTGTTACGGTATCTATGGCATCCACTACATAATCATACTTCGTAAAATCGAATTGATCAGCTGTTTCCGGCAGGTAAAAGCAATTGTGGACATATACCTTGCAATCCGGATTAATATCCCCGATACGCTCCTTCATAACCTCAGTCTTATATCTTCCTATGGTCCGATGGGTTGCAATGATCTGTCGGTTGATATTGGATACACTGACCACATCATTATCTATCAGATCAACGGCTCCGATTCCGCAGCGGACCAATGCTTCTGTCACATAGCCTCCCACACCGCCGATACCGAATACCGCCACTCTTTTTTCTGTCAGTATCTGCAGGGCCTCTTCTCCTATCAGCATGGCTGTTCTTGTAAATATTTCCGTCATCCTATTCTCCGTCTTATTACTGAATTGAAATTACCTTGTAGTCCTGTGCCTCCACTGTATCCTTCAATACTTCATTATCAATTTCCGCACATAATGTTACTACGGCTGTTCCCTCTGTATGGCTGACCTTAGCCTCAGATACCTCCGCAAGTGCCTCTAATACCTTCTTTACTCTTGCCTCACAATGTGCACACATCATACCCTCGATTTTTAATGTTCTTTCCATTTGTAATACCTCCTCTTTCTTAACTTTCTTTTTTCTGCCGCTTCTGTTTTTGTCCCTGCCTGCATCATGTACCTTCAGCAAATTCAGTCTGAGGGCATTAGTCACCACGCAAAAGCTGGACAGGCTCATTGCTGCTGCTGCAAACATAGGATTCAATTCCCAGCCGAATATCGGGATCCATACTCCCGCAGCCAGCGGAATTCCTATAATATTGTAAAAGAATGCCCAGAATAAATTCTGGTGAATATTTCTCAAGGCCGCCCGGCTCAGCCGGATCGCTGCAGAAACATCAGTCAATCTGCTCTTCATAAGCACAATGTCCGCAGCATCAATGGCAATATCCGTACCGGCTCCGATAGCGATACCGATATGGGCACGGCTAAGCGCCGGTGCATCATTGATTCCGTCACCTACCATAGCCACTTTACCCTGTTCCATCAGAGAGCGGATCACACTTTCCTTGCCGTCCGGCAATACTCCTGCAATGACCTCATCCACACCGGCGATTCTGCCGATCGCACCTGCTGTTCTTTCATTATCTCCTGTCAGCATAACAACACGGATACCCATATTTTGTAATTCCCGTATTGCCTGCGGGCTATCCGGCTTGATCACATCCGCTACTGCTATCATCCCCCTGCAGTTCATTGTCCTTTGCAAAAAACAGGGGCGTCTTTCCATCCTGAGCAAATGCTTCAGCCTGCTTTAACAACTCTTTCGAAATGCTGACCTGCTTTCCTATAAATTTCATACTGCCGCCAACCAATTTACTGTTTTGCCAGGTTGCCTGCAGACCATTACCCGGCAGTGCCGTAAAATCGCTGACCTCATCAGCCTCTATTCCCTGTTTTGCAGCATAGTCTAAAATTGCCCTTGCCAAAGGATGCTCGCTTTTCTTTTCCAAGGATACTGCCTGTAAAAGCAGCTGCTTTGTATCAATCCCCTTTGCTGCCACAAGATCCGTTACCGCAGGCTCCCCGCTTGTAATGGTACCGGTCTTATCTAATGCAACAATTTCAATTCTTCCGCACTCTTCCAGGGAAACCGCCGTCTTAAACAGAATACCGTTCTTAGCTCCCAAACCGCTTCCAACCATAATCGCTACCGGGGTAGCCAGTCCAAGCGCACAGGGACAGCTGATCACCAGCACCGAAATGCCTCTTGCCAGGGCATATCCCACGGTTGCTCCGGTAAGCAGCCATACAGCCACCGTCAATATTGCGATTGAAATCACAACCGGTACAAAGACACCGGATACCTTATCTGCTATTTTTGCAATAGGTGCCTTTGTTGCCGCAGCATCACTTACCATTTGAATGATCCGGGAAAGAGTTGTATCCTCTCCCACCCGTGTTGCCTCACATTTTAAATATCCGGACTGATTCATGGTTGCCGCACTCACCATATCTCCCATGCTCTTATCATTCGGAATGCTTTCACCGGTCAGTACCGACTCATTCACTGCACTGGTTCCTTCCAGCACAATACCGTCCACCGGAATATTTTCTCCCGGCTTCACTACAAATATATCCCCTTTTTTCACCTGTTCCACAGCTACTGTTGTTTCCACACCATCTACTAATACAGTAGCATTTTTAGGTGCTAACTTCATCAGACTCTTTAATGCATCCGTCGTCTTTCCCTTAGAACGTGCCTCCAGCATCTTTCCTACAGTGATCAAGGCCAGGATCATAGCTGCCGATTCAAAATAGAATTCATGCAGGTAATGCTCTGCCAAAGCTACGCCGGAATGGGCTGACACGTCTGTCATTTCAAACAGAGCATAGGTGCTGTACACAAATGCCGCAGCAGCTCCGAGTGCTACCAGGGTATCCATATTGGGGGATCTATGCAACAGACTCTTAAATCCGCTGATAAAAAACTTTTGATTGATCACCATGACTGCTATGGTCAGCAAAAGCTGCAACAGACCTAGTGCCACGGGATTTTCTGCAAAATACGAGGGCACAGGCCATCCCCACATTACATGTCCCATTGAAAAATACATAAGCACTGCCAAAAAAACCAGGGATGCCCACAACCGTCTTTTTAATACAGGTGTTTCTTTATCCGCCAGCTCGTCTTCTGCAGTGCTCAAATGATTTTGAGAATTCTTTTTTGCGTTTTTTTCCGAAGCATGATACCCTGCTTCCTCAACTGCTCGAATAATATCCTGGGCTGCTGCATCACCTTCCACACCCATTGAATTGGTCAGTAAGCTGACTGATACGGATGTGACACCTTTTACCTTTGAGACCGCTTTTTCCACCCGGCTGCTGCAAGCCGCGCAGGTCATTCCGGTCACCGAATATTGTTTCATAACTTCCTCCTTATAGAATGATATTAAGTAACATCTTTTCAGATGGTTCCTTCCTCCTTACAGGGGTATACCTCCCAAGCCCGGGAACTTCGTTCCCGATGGGAGGTGCCCTTCATGATTTCCTCCTTACGGGGGGGTATACCTCCCAAGCCCGGGAACTTCGTTCCCGACGTAACACTTCGTGTTACTCTGTGGCTTGGTCGGTAACGTGCCAAGAAAAGGAAATGCCTGCTTCGCAGGCGCTTCCTTTTCTCTTGCGCACGTTATATCTTTATCTTCATCCATTTGCCTTGTTTGAAGCGGACGGTTCCAAAGATCAGGCGTGCCGCCTGATCAGCTACAACGCCCATCCAGATACCGATGATTCCCCAATTCAGTACATAGCAGCAGAAATAAGAAGCCAGTGTACGGATAATGGTTACGCTGATGGTCGAAGCCACTGCTGTATACAGGGTGTCTCCTGCACCTCTTAAGCATCCCATATAAATAACCTGAGATACCTGTAATATAACAATCACTGCCATTACGCGCATAAGATTGAATCCAATGTCTACAATATGCTGTTCCGCAAAGAACATGCTGTATAGCCAACCGCCTCCGACGAGATAGACAATTGCCAGTACCACGGAAATACATCCTCCGATAGCACGGCAGATGCTTCCGTATTTCTTCGCAAGCTCCGTATCATTTGCACCCAGGCTGTAACCGATCAGTGCTACCGCCGTAGACTGCAGTCCGTCTCCAAAGGAGAAGGACAGACCCATAATATTCATGCCCACCTGATGAGCAGCCATAACATCAGTTCCCTGACTGGCTGCCATTAACGAGGTTGCCATAAATCCCACTCTTAACAGAATCTGTTCTGCAAATACACTATATCCTACCTTGATAATATTATGCAAAGCATCCATACATGGTCTGATTTTTTCCTTCATAATATACGGAACGCTTACAAAGGTATCTTGTCCGCATACGGATAAAAAACTCATGATGCTTGCGATCACGGTTCCCAAAACGGTTGCCAGGGCAGCACCCTTGATACCCAAGGCCGGAAAGCCGAAGTTTCCCTGAATCAACAAATAATTAAAGATTACATTGACTGTATTGGACACCAGATTGGTACGCATAGTGATCTTGGTATTTCCGCAGCCTCTCTGTGCCGAATTAATTCCCATCTGGATACAGTTAAATATCATACCACCCATAATGATTCGGAAATAATCCACTGCGCCTTCGTGGGTTTCCGGCTCTGAGCCGCATAAGGTCATAATCGGATCCGCAAAAGCAACCAACAGTATACTGATCAGTACTGCTGCCACAATGATCAGGGACAGGGCTGTAATAAATACCTTATTTGCGCCTTCCCTGTTCTGTTCCCCTTTTCGTCTGGCAACCAATGCCGATACAGATACATTGACTGCAAAAAACATAGCCAGGCCCACAAATTTAGGCTGGGTCGTCAAGCCGACGGAAGCCACTGCTGCAGAACCCAAAGAACTTACCATAAAGGAATCCACCAATCCTACAAAAGCCACAAAGAAAGATTCCAACATGGCAGGCCATGCAATCTGCATTACTTTTCCTACCTGTTCTTTATCATAATTAAAAAATTTCATTTTATACCGCTCCATTTCACATTTACAAATATCTTCATTTATTTTAACACACAGAAATACTTTGTCAACAAAGCAAAGCAGCAATACCTTCTATAAGAACCCTCAGGCAGTGCCGACAATAACACCGTCGGTAATAGTTTTTCAGCAAGCCTTTACAAATCCTCTTACAGGAGCTATTCTGTTAGAGGATATGATAATATCCGGGAAGGATTATAGATGATTATGTTTCTTTTTAACTGTGATTATAATGAAGGTGCTCACGAAAAAATCTTACAGCGCCTGATGGAAACCAATATGGAACAGACTGTAGGTTATGGAAATGACCCTTATTGCAGGCAGGCTGCTTCTCTGATTCAAAAGCTTTGCAACGATACCTCCGTGGATGTGCATTTTCTGGTAGGCGGTACCCAGACCAATCTGACCGTCATAGACGCTGCTCTTCGCAGCTATCAGGGTGTTCTTTGTGCCGAGACTGCACATATCAACGTTCACGAAACAGGTGCCATAGAAGCCTGTGGTCATAAGGTGCTTTCCCTGCCTTCTATAGACGGAAAGATCAGTGCCTCCCAGATAGAGGAGGCTTACCTGGCACATGTAACCAATGACAGCTTCGAGCACATGGTACAGCCTAAGATGGTATATATTTCCTTTCCCACAGAGCTTGGAACCATCTACAGTAAGTCCGAGTTAGAAGACATTTCCGATGTTTGTCGTGCCAACGGATTGTATTTATTTATAGACGGTGCCAGACTCGGCTATGGACTGGCAGCTGCAGACAATGATGTTTCCTTCTCTGATCTGGCAGCATTAAGTGATGTATTCTATATCGGCGGCACCAAGCAGGGCGCACTCTTTGGGGAAGCCGTTGTGATCAGTCATCCTGATCTGCAGCAGGATTTCCGCTATATGATCAAGCAAAAGGGCGGTATGCTTGCCAAGGGACGTCTTCTGGGCATTCAGTTTCTAACACTTTTCGAAGATAACCTGTATATGGAGCTGGCGCTCCATGCAGACAGACTTGCAGATAAGCTTCGGGCAGCCATACATGACGCAGGATATCCTTGTTTGGTGGAAAACCGTACCAATCAGATTTTTCCTATTCTGCCGGATGCCCTGCTTGATTCTTTAAAGAAAAATTACAGCTATTCCTATGACCACCGGGTAGATGAAACACACAGCGCCGTTCGCTTTTGTACTTCCTGGGCCACTGAGGAGGATGCTGTGGACAGACTGATAAACGACATCAAAATCTGGCAGCCATAAAAAGGAAAATACCGGGAGGTACAGCAAATTACTTTGCTGTCTCCCGGTATTTTATTCCTTCTGTATTTTCTCTGCAATTCTCTCCCCTACCAAAAATCTTCCCAGAACATTCAAATGACATCCGTCTGCCAGATATTCTTTCCAATTTTCTGCCGTTGTAGGCAATTCATGGAAATTATCAAGAACCTCTGTTTCAAGCTCCTTTGCAAGTCTCAGAACTGCATCCGCATACTCCGCCAAAATACCGCCCTGTTCGGAACGCCTTGTTATACCATTTTCGTAATAAATCGTAAAATTGGGACTCATTAGCAGAATCCGTGCCTCGGGATATTCTTCCTGCAGCATCCGAACAGCCTTACGGATCGCTCCGCTGTAAGTACTGATATCCTCTGCATCTTCCGACTCCACCGGGACACCATCAAAATAATCATTTAAGCCATAATTGATCACAAACATCACTTTTCTGTCTGTCTGCTCCCTATTTATGAATTCCGTCAATCCCTTTGTCAGCTGTTCCCCCTCCGGCAGGCCATCCATTATGCCATTACCAAGCTTTTCCGCAATAAGGAACAGGTGAATCCGGGTATTGTCACTTAATGCAGCTCCCTTTCCGCCATATCCACAATTGTATACGCGCGCTCCCGTCAGGGCCTCCACCACTCCCGGGATCGACATACTGTTCGTATAATTTCCAATGATACTGTCTCCCAAAAAAACAATATCCAGATCCTCCCCTTTCGGATAGGTCTTAGGCTCGCTTCTGTATTCTTCGATCAAAGCACTCATATCGCTGATCTTCCCTGCAGCATTTTCTGCCGTAAGCCGGTAAGGATGCAGTACATCCATATTCCCCATCAAAAAACCCGATACTTCCTCATTAACAAGAAATGTATCTTCATAATTTCCCGGATTGCATATAAGCCATTCTTCCCCGGCAAAAAAATACAAACCGGCATTTGGCAGCACAGATATCCATTCTGCAAACAATTGATATGTTTCCAATGCTTTCGCACATTTTTGGGGACTCATTTTCAACCAATAATCCACCTTAGGATATGCCGGCACAACCTCAAACATAATCCCGGGATTTTCCTGAATCAAAAGCACCACGTCCTCCTTGGCAATATGTAAAGGATCTATTCCAAGATAAACAGTTTTAAGCCCGGCCGATTCGGCGGCGGTTTTCATATACCTGCGAAGAAGCTTTGTGCCCGTAATATGACATGCTGTCCGGACTGTCTGCATCCCCCGAAGGCGCATATATTCTTCTTCTTTATAATGATCTGTCGGATACATGGAAAAAAAGACTGAATCATAGTTTTCCTCTTCCAAACGTTTCAAATCTTCCCGGATCACCTTATCAACACTCTGTTTGCAGAGCAGGACTCCCGCCAGCACAAATACCAATATCAATGCACCCGAAAGCAATATAAAAATAGTCCTCTTCTTCATCATGTTCTCAGTTTCCTTCTCTTATACTTCTCTTTCGTCCGCTCCGGCAATTTTTAGCGGCATAGGTACCTCTGAAATATCCGTCAGGGGGTACATGGATTTAGCAGTGACTGCATCTGCCGTCAATCTGACCACTACTAACTTATCTGTCTTAGGCGCCTGAGATATGGGGTTCCTTTTATAATGGGACTGAATCGCATTGAGCCCGCGGAGGAACTCCAAAGGCTGCTTTGCGGTTATGATTTCAGCCTTGCCAAATACAGTTACACTGCGGTAATCCTGACTCTCACCGCGGTACTTCTCCCCCAGGGAACGGTCTACAAAGGCATAAGCATTGCATGCCACATAAGGATTCTTCTCTAACAGGGACAGCTTATATCCTTCCGACGCCATATGCATATAGATGGTCAGCTTCTCCTCCCAACAATATCCAAAATTCAGGGGAACCGCATAGGGATATTTTTCATCCTGAAGCACCAGAGTGCATACAGGACATAGCTTCAGCATTTCTTCCACCAATACCGCATCCTTTATCTGACGTTCTGCATGCCTCATTGTCAAGGTATTATGGTCTGTCATATATTTGCCTCCATCCTTTCAATGATTTCTTTTTTTCATACATATATTATACTTGCCGAATGGATTTAAGACAACTGCCTTCGACATTTATTTCCCATCCTTTTTAGAAGCATTCCTGTTTGACAATCTCCCAGACATAACACTATAATAGTTGCAAAATAGCTTCCCTAAAACAGAATCATCCTAAAAGGAGTTTATATATGCCAAATATCATCGAAATAACTGACTTAAATATACCTGAGCTGGATATCTACGCACGCTTGAACGAAAGCCAGCTGCTGCACCTGTACGAGCCAAACGGCGGAATTTTCATTGCGGAAAGTCCCAATGTTGTCAACCGTGCTCTGGATGCCGGTTACGAACCCATTTCACTGCTTCTTGAGAAAAAACATATTACCGGGCAGGCAAGCCGGATCATTGCCTTGTGTGGGAATATTCCTGTCTATACGGCGGATTTTGATATTCTGACAAGGCTTACCGGTTTTAAACTGACAAGGGGAGTACTCTGCGCCATGCGCCGAAGGATGCTTCCTTCTGTGGAAGAGGTATGCCAAAACAGCCGTCGTATTGCCATATTGGAAAATGTTATGAATCCTACCAATGTAGGCGCCATATTCCGTTCTGCTGCAGCCTTAAATATGGATGCTGTCCTGCTTACACCTGCCTGCAGCGACCCATTGTACCGTCGCTCATCCAGGGTCAGTATGGGAACCGTATTCCAGATCCCCTGGACCTATATCGGAACCGATGCACCTGATTGGACCGGACAACTGCAAAGACTGGGATTCAAAACAGTTGCCATGGCCCTGAAGGAGGACTCTGTCTCCATAGACGACCCTGTACTTTTGTCAGAAGATAAGCTGGCAGTCATACTGGGAACGGAAGGGGACGGCCTTGCAGAAGATACCATAGCACACTGTGACTATACGGTACGGATTCCCATGTCCCATGGAGTGGATTCCCTCAATGTAGCTGCCGCCTCTGCTGTGGCTTTCTGGCAGCTTGGCAACAAATAATACAAATTTTTCCCACAATAATAGGACGGCATTTACCCATGCCGCCCTATTTTAATCTTATGGATCACTTCTGTCAGTCAGACCTACTGCATTCTGATATCGATCTTATCCAGATCAGGTGCCCATGAACCGGAACCGTTATCAAACTTGATCGTATTATTTCCTGCCTTCAATTCAATTTCAACAGTCTTCATCTTTACTGTATTCCAGCTGGTGCCTTCGCAATCTACACCAAAGTAAGGATTGTTATTTACTGTGATATAGAATCTGCGCGTACCATTGGTGATATAGTAAATATCCATATATGCTTTACCTGCTTTAGGAGCATTTACTGTAATGGTACAGATACCATTATTGGTTCCTCCGATATTGCCAACCTTCTTATCGCCGGAGGTGCCGCTCTTACTTGTAGCTACTGCACCATTTTGGAAGGTGCCGTCCTCTGCTTCATAGCTTGCTACAGACGCAGGACTCAATTCGATCTTGTCAAGGTTCGGTGCCCACTGATTCTCTGAACCATTGTCCAGACGGATCGTATTTGCTCCTGCCTTTAAGGTAATCTGAATCGTTTTTGTTTTCACAGCTTCCCAATTGGAGCCTGTACACTTCACCTCTACGAAATTACCGTTATTTACTGTTACGAAGAAGCTGCGGCTTCCGTTTAACAGATAATAAATGGTCATATCGTAGGTGCCTGCTGCCGCTACATTTACATCAAAAGTAACCTTACCATTATTCTTACCGTTACCGCCGATGTTTCCAACCATCTTATCGCCTGAGCAGATACCCTTGTTTACAATTGCAGCACCGTCCGCTACCTTTGCATTTTCTGCCTCATAAACGGTCTGAACCTTGGTCAGCTCGATCTTATCCAGATTCGGAGCCCACTGGTCTACAGCGCCATTATCCAGACGGATGGTATTTGCTCCTGCATTCAGAGCTACCTGGATGGTGGTGTCCTTAATAGCATTCCAGTTAGAGCCTGTACACTCTACTGCTACAGATTCTCCATTGTTAACAGTCGCATAGAATCGGCGTGTACCGTTTAATAAGTAATAGATCTTCAGGTCATAAGTACCTGCTGTAGGTGCATTCACATTAAAGGTAACTTTACCGTTGGTCTTACCGTTTCCGCCGATATTGCCAACCATGGCACCATCAGAACAGATATTCTTATTCACAATAGCTGCTCCGCCTGCTACAGTTGCCTTCTCTGCTTCGTAAACCAGGGTCGCGCCGGAGGTACTTGTACTTGTACTTCCTGCCTTGTCATACTTAATGTTGGAAATATTATCTCCATGCTTAATATGCTCTGCATAGTTAGCCTCTGTGATCTTTACACCATCCATCTTAAAGTTTTCAAAGGTAACATTAGAAACTTTACCGGCCTGGCTGTAGCCCTGGATATAGCCCCAGAGATTTGAGCAGTTCTCAATGTAACAATTCTTTACAAGAATATCATCAATCGGACCTGTACCACCCTTATTATTCATTGTCCAGATAACAAACGGAGCCGGACGATACTGACCACCGATGTTATTGGGATTTGCAATATGAAGTCTCTCTGTACGGATATCAATGAAACGGATATCCTCCCACTTTCCTGAATTTTCATCATGTGACAGGGAGAATCCTCGATATCCCTGGATAACATCAATGTTGTTAAATTCGATATTGTAGGCATCTGATCTTGCTGCCACACCTACCTTACAGCCTGCACCGCCAAGTGCAAAAGCCACACAATCCTTAAATAACATGTTGCAGGTATCTTTGCCGGCATACTCTGCCTTCGGGCAGAATACATCATCACCGCAGATACCGAGGCAATTTGTAACTGTTACATTCTGTGAAGAACCGAAATCATAACCATCACTATGTACAACATCCCAGTCATCCAAAATCTTCACGTTGGTCATTTCGATATTCTTGCTTGTCTGCATATCGAAGGTCCAGCCGGTCGCATCCTTAAATGCAACACCTCTAAAGGTAATACCTTCTGAATTACGTGCATCTACAATACCCTTTCTGAAATCATCCCAACCATCCGGATAATAGCCTGACGGCTGTGCTCTGTTATCTACATTAGGGCTTGTGATCAGATTTTTCTTCAATGCCAGAGGAATTGCGTTTGCATCCACCATACCATAACCGATAATGGAGAAATTCTTGCAATCCTGGATCAAAATATCCTTACGTTTTACCTGTCTGCCGTTCTGACCGCTGTCGTTCCAGCCGTAATCCGTTCGCTTGCCGGAACCGCGAAGTACTGCACCTTCATCCAGATAAAGTGTAACATTATCCTTCGCATCTATGGTAACAAATTTATAAGTGCCTGCCGGGAAGTACAGGGTACCGCCGCCTGCTGCACTCAGTTCATCGATTGCCTTCTGAATGATCTCTGAGTTTTTCAGTCCGTCTGCCTTATCATAGGGCATCTGGATACCGCGATCCATGATATTGATCCTTCTTCCTGCCGGAACTGCAATGTCTAACTTCGGATCACAGGAAATAAATAACTGATATTCCTTTCCGCCAACCTTTATCTCAACCAGTACATATCTGGAGCCTTTCTGCTCCATGTCAAAGGTAAGTGTATTGCCGGATTTCGTCACCTTCAAGCCATAGCTGTGAGGGCTTACATTGTAAGATTCAATATTACCCTTCAATGATTTTACCTGGAAAGTCGTAGTGCCTTCATATGCGATATGTGCATAATCATATCTGCCATTATAATAGCTTACTACATCTACTGATTTTCCGTTAACGGTCAATGCATATCTGTCACTGACTGTCTCATAATCATACTTCGCATATGCATGGAAATATGAAGCGGTCGCTGCTTCTGCCGTGCCTGCGCCATTGATCCAGAGCAATGCACATGTCAAAACAGCAAACAGCATACCAAAGATTTTGTTTACCTGCCTTCTCATAAATATCTCCCTCCAAAATATTGATAACATCATTAAAACACTTTTTGGGATTCATATCAAGTAAAAGTTAATAAATTTTTTCGATTTTTATGTTTTTGTATATGCATTTTGCCTAAAAAGTGCAACAAGTACTCGCATTTGGGGTGAAAAATCAGAAACAATTTTATTTTGCCGCCGCAAGGATACAGAGCCGTTTTTCGTTTCTTTTACGGTGTTGGGCGCGCTGTATACAATATAGGCCGCAAATGAATGAATATGCATAATACATGAATATTATCCGGCAAGTGCATAGGGGACAGCCTCTTCTTCAAATCGTGCCGTTTGCTGCCGAAGGACCGTATGCGTGGGTGCGAATAGCACGAACAGGTGCGAATAGCACGAACGTCATCCGGTAAATACTTCGTATTTACCGGATGATCGTTTGACTCACATGGAATATAAAAAGACTACTCTGTCCTGCGAGCAGGACATTGTAGTCTTTGTTATATTCCGCGTTCGTGCTATTCGTTCATCTTTGCGAGTTTTGCGGCCTGGTCGGCTGCAATGCAGGCATCCAGGATCTCCTGGATATCACCGTTCATAATTTTATCTAATTTGTACAGAGTCAGCCCGATACGATGATCCGTTACACGGCCCTGAGGGAAGTTATAGGTACGGATTTTTTCGGAACGGTCACCCGTACCGATCTGGCTCCTTCTCATTTCCGCTTCCGCATCATGTCTTTGCTGCTGTTCAATATCATACAGCTTAGCCTTTAACAGAGCAAATGCCTTTGCCTTGTTCTGCAGCTGAGACTTCTCCGTCTGGCTGTAAACCACGATACCTGTAGGATAGTGTGTCAAACGTACGGCAGAGTCCGTAGTATTGACACACTGTCCGCCGTTACCTGATGCACGCATTACATCAATACGGATATCCTTATCATCGATTACAATATCAATATCCTCATCTACCTCAGGCATAACAGCTACACTGATGGTAGAGGTATGGATACGTCCTCCGCTTTCGGTCTCTGGTACACGCTGTACACGATGTACACCGCTTTCGTATTTCATTCTGGAATATGCGCCCTGACCGGTGATCATAAACTGCACTTCCTTCATACCGCCGATACCGATGTCATCCACGTTCATGGTTTCCACCTTCCAGCGCTGGCTTTCTGCATAATGAACGTACATACGATATACCTCTGCTGCAAAAAGTGCTGCTTCATCGCCGCCGGCTCCTGCACGGATTTCCACAATAACATTCTTCTCATCATTAGGATCCTTAGGAAGCAACAGGATCTTTAATTCCTGCTCCAGCTCCTCTACACGCTTCTTGCTGTCGTTAAGCTCTTCCTTCAGCATATCACGCATTTCCTCATCAGACTCCTCTTCGAGCATCATAAGGGAATCCTCGATTGCCTGCTTGCATTTTTTATATTCCTTATAGGCATCCACGATAGGGGTAAGATCACTCTGCTCCTTCATGAGCTTACGAAATCTTTCCTGATTCGCAGTTACCGTAGGCTCGTTTAACTCGCCCATAATTTCTTCAAAACGGATCAGTAAATCCTCTAACTTGTCAAACATTATCTTCCTCTTTCCTTATCTCTAAAACCACTATTTACCACATCTTAATGTGCCGTATACCACTCTGTCAAGTCCTGCATAGTCCTTTATTATGCTCACATCCTCATATCCGGCATCTTTCATCAGTCCTGCAACAGCTTCTCCCTGATCATGTCCGATTTCAAAATAAAGACTTCCTTCCGAAGCCAGATATTTTTCTGCCTGCTGCACGATTTTTCTGTAGAAGAACAATCCGTCCTCCATACCATCCAGTGCCTGCATAGGTTCAAAGTTCTTCACCTCCGGCATAAGTGTATCGATCACGGCCGTTCTGATATAGGGCGGATTGGATACTATGATATCAAATCTTCCCTCGATCTTTTCAAACAGATCACTCTCTACAAATTCAGGCTGTTTGTCTGCAGGCAACAGTCCTGCCCCATTCTGTCCGGCAACCTGCAAAGCTTCCTTCGATATATCGGCTCCCACACCCATGCAATGATTGCTGTAGTGCAAAAGGCTTATCAATATACAGCCGGAGCCGGTACACATATCCAGTATACGGCTGCCGTCCTGCAGCCTTCTCATAACCTCTTCCACCAATATCTCAGTGTCCTGTCTGGGTATGAGTACATGTTCATTCACCTGAAACGTAAGTCCCATGAATTCCTGCATACCGGTAATATGCTGCAGGGGAATCCTGGATTTCCTTTTACCGATATTTTCAAAGTATCGGTTCCGAAGTGTTTCCTCTACCTCCCGGTCGCCATGGACCAGCAGATCGTTGCGGTTTGTACCGCATACATATTCCAAAAGAAGTCTGGCATCCAACGCAGCCTCTTCAATGCCGGCTTTTTCCAGTTCATTTTTTCCCTGTATATAACA
>CAYXQG010000005.1:0-22390 GCA_964467405.1 uncultured Acetatifactor sp.
ATTGCAGTTTGCGGACATGCTTATTTGAAAAAAGAAGACGGAGAAGATCTGTAATTGATCGAAATCTCTGAAGAATAAACAAAAGCCGTGTACTTTTTAAGTACACGGCTTTGCTTTTTCTGTATTTTATGGTATTGTTCTTGTAAGCATTATATATTTACGAAAAGATAAAGGCAGGGAATGATTTGAGACAATATTTCGGACAACGATGGAATGCATTGACCATTCGGAAAAAAATAGCGACGTTTACAGGCGTGGTTTTTTTCGTCTGTATCATGTCCGTTATATTTGATGCATGGGTAGTAAATTTTTCCTTAAATGATTTTAACAGGATTCTGGAGGATAATTCCAAGACCATCGAGCTGGTGCAAAGACTGGAGGATGAGAAGGAAACCTTTCGTGATTATATTAAGAGTATGGACAATGTAACCTGGGAAATGCTGGAATCCGTTATGAAGGAGACTGAGAAGACACTTACCTCCATGCCCTTTGATTTTGAACTTATCGGAGAATCCAGATATGAGCAGACCTGGTCTGTCCAGAACAGCTATGGTGTATATCAAAAACGCCGGACGGTCTTTTTTGACAGGGAGCAGAATCAGCCTGAGTATATCAACAGTGAGGCATTTGTGGATGACCTGTATGAATTATATGATATGCAGGATTATCTGATCTATTATGCCAAGAAACTGATGCAGGATACATTGGAGTCCGGTAGTGAGGACTATTGGGAAATCGTGCCGACCCTGCTAAGTGTGCCCTGGCTCGTTGCAGTCTTTGGTGTCCTTTTATTTATCATTATTTTGAAGCTGTCGGATCTGATGAATAAAACCATTGTTTCGCCGGTTATGAAGTTGGTGGATGCTTCCAAGCAAATAGCGGACAATCATTTTTATGTTGAGGATATTGAGGTAGAGAATCAGGATGAGATCGGCGAGTTGGTAAAGGCCTTCAACAAGATGAAATTTGCAACCGGTGAATACATTATGGCATTAGAGGAGAAGAGAAAGACGCTGGACCTGCTCCATGAAGAGGAGCTGGAGCGACTGGAGGTGGAAAATCAGCTGGAGATCATCAAGCTGGAGCTTTTAAAAAGCCAGGTAAATCCCCACTTCTTGTTCAATACCTTAAATGTGATCAGTGGTATGGCCAACTTAGAGGAAGCAGAAACTACGGAAAAGATGATAAAGGCATTAAGCTCACTTTTCAGATATAATCTAAAGACCTCCGGCTTTGAAGTGCCCCTGGCCAGAGAATTGAAGGTGGTAGAGGATTATATGTATCTGCAGCAGATGCGCTTCGGGGAAAGAATCACTTATGATGTGGTCTGCGATGCGGACGAAGAAAGGACCATTGTACCGGCCTTTACCTTTCAGCCTTTGGTTGAAAACTGTATCATCCATGGTCTCGCCAGCAAGGAGGAAGGCGGTCGGATCCGCATCCGTATCCGGCAAAAAGCAGGGATGCTGCATATCTATATCGGAGACAACGGAATGGGTATGCGGGAAGAGGAGCTTGTGCAGCTTCGTGACAGGCTTATGAATCAGAAGAATCAGGAAAAAGAACTTGGCGGTATCGGCCTGGGCAATATATACCGGAGAGTATATGCCATGTATGCAGACGGCAGCATGGATGTATACAGCAAATATACAGCGGGAACGGTTGTGAAAATCGTGATTCCGCAAAAGAGTGGAGATTAAAATGTATCGGATATTGGTAGCAGATGATGAACCCATTGAGAGATTGGTGGTCAGCAAGATCATAAAGAAGCATTTTCAGGACCAGTTGGAGGTTGTTACGGCTGTGAACGGAAGAGAAGCAGTGGAGCTGTTTGAAAAGGAGCATTGCTGCATTGCACTTTTGGACATTGAAATGCCCGGTATCAACGGTCTGGAGGCGGCAAAGCTGATCCGCAATAAGGATCGATACTGCAGTATTATTTTTTTAACTGCCTTTGACGATTTCGGTTATGCCAAAAAGGCTATTGAAGTAAGAGCTTTGGACTATTTGCTAAAGCCTGCCATTGAGGAAGAACTGGTAACTGTATTGGAAGAGGCCGTCCGTCTGGAGGGAGATCTTAGAAGCGGCAGGATGTTTGACGGACAAAGACAGCTGCAGTCCGGGATACCCGAAGAGCAGGATTCTTTGCAACAGACGGAAGATGGCGACAAGGAGGAGCTTACGGAGAAGCTTCGTGTTCGTGCAGTGGCCGAAAATATCCGTATTTATATAGAGGAACACTATATGGAGGATATTGCCCTGCAGGATGTGGCAGATGCCATGAACTACTCAGATGCCTATTTCTGTAAGCTGTTTAAGCAGTGTTTTGACAAAAGCTTTGTAACCTATCTGACAGATTTGCGTGTAGAAAAGGCAAGGGAAATGCTGGAGGATGTCAGGATCAATATTAAGGATGTCAGCTCGAAAGTGGGATATCACGATTCCAATTATTTTACCAAGGTATTTAAGCGTGTTGTAGGACTGACGCCTACGGAATACAGGACACAGGTGTTGCAGCAGGAAGGGGAAACAGTTGGCTGATAAGATGAAGAAGAGACGTAAATGGATCGGAATAGCGGGATTGCTTGTAATCGCAGGTATTATGATCATCCGTTATTATACAGCACCCCGGGAAGTGGTACCGGAATTTGTATTTACCTATGCAGAAAATCAAACGGAGGATTATCCAACGACACAGGCTGCAAGACGCTTTGCTGAGCTGGTGGAGGAGAGAACGGACGGACGGATCCGTATTGTAGTGCATCCGGAAGGAGAATTGGGTACGGAAAATGAAGTGATTCGACAGATGCACTACGGAGGGATTGATTTTGCCAGAGTATCCCTGTCCCAGCTGGCAGAGTATGTGCCGGAACTGAACGTACTGCAGATGCCCTATCTGTATGTGGATTCGGAGCATATGTGGAAAATCCTGGATGGTGAGATTGGGGACAGCTTCTTATTGAGGGTCCGCTACAATGATCTGGTGGGTTTGTCCTGGTATGATGCCGGCACCAGAAATTTCTACAATTCGATCAAACCTATTCACACACCGGCAGATATGGTAGGTATGAGCATCCGTGTACAGGAGTCGGAAGTGATGGTGGATATGGTGGAAGCCCTGGGCGCAACAGCCCTGCCTATCAGCTATGAAGAGGTATATCCATACCTGCAGAAGGGCATCTGTGACGGAGCGGAGAACAACTGGCCCTCTTACGAAGCCATGCGCCATTGCAATGTAGCACCCTATTATACAGTGGATGAGCATACCAGAGTTCCGGAAATGCAGATCTGTTCGGCACATACCTGGGAGAAGATCTCCACGGCAGACAGGGCAGTGATACTGGAATGTGCAGCGGAATCTGCCCTGTATCAGAGACAGCTTTGGACGGAGCGGGAAGAGCAGGCTCGTCAGGCTGCTTTGGAAAGAGGGGTAGAGGAGATCAGGCTGACTGCAGGGGAGAAGAAGCTTTTCCAGGATAAAATGTCAGAAATCTATGAAAAATACTGCAGTGATTACATGGACATCATTGACAGGATCATGGAAGAAGGAAAAAAATAAAGCGTCCGTCAGGACGCTTTGGTGAGGTCGTCTTCCATATGGGATAGTAACAGGCCGATTCCCCTTGCCGCATAGGGCAGTAACAGAAGTCCGTAGACAAGGATATAGCGCGAATTGGCCTCCCAGAGGAAATGGAACAGGAAGCCGCCTACAATACCAATCATAAAAAGATAGATGGGAAGACCCTGTGATACAGAGGTCTTCTTTTTGATGGATCCGATGGTAAAAAGCAATACACCCAGATAGATCAGGTTCTGCAGAATGTTACAATATTGATAATAGAAGTTAGTGTATGCGCCCGTTCCGGCATACAGCCCGGTAAAGAAGCTGCTGCGGCCGCCGAAGTCAGCCAGGACGCTTTGGTGAGGTCGTCTTCCATATGGGATAGTAACAGGCCGATTCCCCTTGCCGCATAGGGCAGTAACAGAAGTCCGTAGACAAGGATATAGCGCGAATTGGCCTCCCAGAGGAAATGGAACAGGAAGCCGCCTACAATACCAATCATAAAAAGATAGATGGGAAGACCCTGTGATACAGAGGTCTTCTTTTTGATGGATCCGATGGTAAAAAGCAATACACCCAGATAGATCAGGTTCTGCAGAATGTTACAATATTGATAATAGAAGTTAGTGTATGCGCCCGTTCCGGCATACAGCCCGGTAAAGAAGCTGCTGCGGCCGCCGAAGTCAGCCAGTGTAGCCTGCAGGGAGGCATAGGTGCCGTCACTCCACTGGGTCAGGAGCTTTCCGGCATAAAACTGACAAGTATAGAGAGGGTGTTCCTTAAAATAGGTCAGTCTCTCTGAAATGGCGTCCCTGCTTTGGGCAACGGCAAGGTTATGATCCAGACCGCTTTCTGCATAGGTTGCAAAATTGAAATGATTATACCAGCCGGGACCCCGACCTCCCTCCTGCATACCCATGGCAAAATAGGACATAGCCGGTACGCCTGAGGATAAGGTATTGTGGGCGCGAAGCTCATAAACAGATTGGATACAGGGCAGTGTAGCAAGGGACAGGCACAGGGAAAGGAGGGCAAGGAGCAAAAGAAGGGGCTTTTTTTGCTTTACAGCCTCCAAAAAAGTGACAATAAATACTGCAATGATCAGGATCAGGGCATTCTTTCTAAGGGCAACGCTTGCACAGAAGGAAAGGATGCAGATCAGGGTAAGCACTGTTTTTCTCCTGCAGCTTAGGGAAACTTCGGACAAAAGCAGACGAAGTAACGCCCAGGCACCTACACTGAACAGGGCAAAGGAAGGAATCTCGCCATATACATAGGAGGTGTAGAAAAGCAGGGGAAAATGCAGCAGGGACAGCAAAAGAAAGACTGTATCCGATGTACGGCTTTTAAATAATAACTGTACGGACTTGTAGAGGAAAAGGATCATGATACAGGCCCAGAGGATATTGATGCATTTGATAATATGGTAGGCATGCAGATCCACCGGCACCAGGTTCCATAGGCGCAAAATCAGCTCATAATAGGCAACCAGGCCCACCTGTTGTGGATAATAGGAAAGATAGGAATCCGTAGGGTGGATAACTCCCAAATTTCCGCCTGCCAGCTCGGCAGCTGCGGAATATACGCTCATAGGGTCTCCGGCTGGCGCGGTTTTACTGAATAAGACCAGAAAAAGGCCTGCGATCATATACCAGCCAAGCACAATAAAGAGCAATATTTTATTGCGGCTGTCAGGAGAATTGCTTACCCATTTATATACAAGTATTATAAAGAAAAGCATCAACAGACTGCAGGGAACAGTAAGGAGGAGATTGTCCGTCCTGATCAACATATTCTGGCTGCTCATATCCGTGGCATAAGCAGTAAAAAAGAAGCCGCAAATAAAGAACACTGCAGCCAGGCATAAACTGAAATATCTGATAAATTGTAAAGCGAAGTTATAAAGGGTCAGATGAAGATTTTTCATAAACCGCCTCCTGTTTTTGTTAATTTGAGGATATCACAACAGGCCATACTGCGTCCACCCCGAATTGACAAACAATGCCTTGTGTGTGATAATAAACCCATGAAAATTAGGCGGAATCCGGTTTTTGACCGGAGGATCTGGGAGAGAATATGACGAAGAAAAAAAGCTGTGTGATATATTCGGTAATCGGAATATTGTTTGTTTTTTGCTGTATGACGGAGTATGCACTTTCTGCGGAAGGAAATATTGTCTGGAACGTTGCATGGATCGGGAGACTGACAGCAGTATGTATGACAGCAGGCCCTCTTTTGGGATGCGCTATATGCCTTGGACTTTTTGGTCTTAAGAAAGCCGGCAAACGAAGAGTGTTCGCTAAGCCCATCCGACTGCCTTCAGCAGGCAGGATATTTGTGCTGTCCTTTGTCTGCACCATGCTTTGCTGGCTGCCTGCTTATCTGGCTTATTATCCGGGAATTGATGCTTATGATTTTGTGATACAGATGGAACAGATCAATACCGGCTTTTATATTGAGCATCATCCCCTGTTCCATACCCTGCTTATGGAGCTTTTTATACGTTTGGGAGCTTATGTGGGAAGCGGTACCATAGGATTTTCACTTTATATCCTTTTGCAAATGAGTCTGTTAGCGGCTGTATTGGCCGGGGGGATCGCTGTTCTTCGTAAGAAAGAGGTAAGAGGCGGTTATCTGATCGCTCTGCAGATATTTTGCTGTTTCTTCCCGTTTCACTGGTACATGAGTATTTCTGCTACTAAGGATACGATATTTACGGTTTTCTTTTTCTGGCAGATACTGATGCTTGTATGCCTTTTGGATCAGAAGAAGCCTTTGAGATTTGGATTGGCAGATGCAGGATATCTGCTTGGCAGCGTGGGGATGATCCTGTTTCGCAATAACGGTCGTTACGCCATGGCAGTGACGGCAGTTTTTCTCTTACTTGCGGTACTCTTTGGGAAAAAGGAAAGGGCATTGTGGGGAAAATTGTTGGCAGAGACACTGGCAGGTCTTTTGCTTGGAAGTCTTTTACTGTCGGCAGCCTCCCTTGCAACCGGTGCAACCCAGGGGGATAGGAGGGAGATGCTCAGTATGCCCATTCAGCAATTGGCCAGAACAATGATCTATCATGGCAATGCAGGTGTTTTGGCAGAGGATGATAATACCATGGGTGAGGCAGACAAGGCTCTGATCAATGAATTCATCCTGTATGAGGCTTACAAAGCTTACAGACCGGATATTTCAGATCCGGTAAAGAGAAATACCAATACCTATGTGGTAGTTGCGAAGCCGAAGGAGTTTATTACCACTTATGTGGGACTGTTTTTGGATTATCCGGGAGATTATCTGAATGCAGCGCTTGCGGTAAACGCAGGATATTTATCTCCCTTCGATGAGACACATGCCCATATTAATGAGATGGACGGCTATACGGGACTGGGCTATATTCAGACCAGATGGACGGATCCGGAGCCCAATCTTTTTCAGATACAAAGGGATTCCAAATGGCCGGGACTTCATAAGATATTAGAGAAATTTGCGGATGCCAATCAGTATCTGAGGCTTCCGGTCTTGAAATATGTGATGGTGCCGGGCAGTTATCTGTGGTTTTATCTGATATTGGCGGCATGGCTGCTGGTACACCAAAAATACAGGCTGCTGCTGCCTATGACATTGGTGCTTGGCTACTATATTACCTTGCTGTTAGGACCTACGGTACAGCTTCGCTATCTGTACCCGGTAATGATCATGCTGCCCTATCTGGCAATCGGTATGCTTTCTACTATGAAGAAGGATCATGAAGAAATTGTGGAATGTACTCACTAAAAGAAATTTATTCTTGCTTGGGCTGTCAGTGGTATTGCTGGCACAGGTCCCCCTCCTTATTCTGGGGCCGGACTCTGTTGTGACCTATCATGACCAGTTAGACGGAGAGATCATCACATATATCTATCAGGCAAAATATCTGTTTTCCGGTCAGAACAGGATACCGGAGTTTTTAAACGGAGCCTTAAAGACGACTCTGACACCTCCGGCACCCTTGGCAGTCTTACTGTTTTGTGTACTGCCTCCCTTTAGCGCCTATGAGGCAATGCAGCTGTTGGGGCAGATGATCGCTTATGCAGGTATGTTTTTATTGGCAGAGCTTTTGACTGAGCACAAATATATTGCTCTGATCACAGGACTTTTGTATGCTTTTTTACCTTTTCTGCCTGTATACGGGCTGAGTCAGTACGGTATCCCCATGCTGCTTGTCAGCTTTTACTATTTGGGAAAGAAAAGGCATCAGGGGGCGGCATTTGCATATGTGGCCTTTTATACCCTGATGTCCTCTCTGGTCCTTTGCGGCTTCTTGTGGCTTGGAGCATTGGGTATGGCAGGTCTGTATCTGCTGGTGACAGGAAAGCTAAAAAAGTATTGGGAGATTGCTGCAGCCTTTGGGGGCATGCTCGGTCTTTATGTACTGACAAATCTTTCCTTATTGGGGCAGCTTTTAGGAATTGGGGAGGGATATGTTTCCCATAAGGAAGAATATACTTTAAACGGCGGCAGTTTCTTAGAACTTTTCTTATCCTATGTAAAGGAAAACGGGGATCACAGTACGGATTATCATGAATGGATCCTGTGGTTTTGCCTCGGCATATTGCTCATAGGAGCATTCCGGTTTAGGGGGAAGAGGCTTTACAGACTGCTGGCAGCGGATCTGGCATTGCTCATAGCCCTTTGTATGGCAGCAGCATTATGGAACTGCGACCTGCTTTTAGGGGTGCGGGAGAAGCTGGGAGCATTGGGCGCCTTTCAGTTTATGCGGATTTTGTGGACTGCACCGGCACTTTGGTATGCGGCACTTGCTCTGTGTCTGGGCATTTTATGGCAGAAACGGGGAAGGCTTAGATGGATTGGATATGGTCTGTCCGTGATCCTGTTGGCTTTTCTGGGCATGCAGTCCGTTAAAGGCTCAACCATTCGTATGTGTATCCAGGAGCTTCTGATACCGGAATATGAGACCATCAGCTGGTCTGATTATATGGCAATGGGTGTTATGGAACAGGTAGAGGAGTATATCCGTACAGAGGAAGGACTTGAAAAGGAGCAATACAGGGTGGCCAGCCTGGGGATTGACCCGTCGGCAGCACTGTATCACGGCTTTTACAGTGTGGATGGTTATTCCAACAATTATGATCTGGAATACAAGCATGCCTTCCGTGAAGTGATCGCTCCGGAGCTTGAGAGAAATGACTGGCTGCGGACCTACTATGATGACTGGGGAAACCGCTGCTATTTGTATTCTGCGGAAATTCCGGGCTATTTCAATGTGGAAAAGGGAAGTGCCTGGTACAATGATCTGCAAATAAATACCCAGGCCTTGAAAGACCTGGGCTGTGATTATCTTTTGTCTGCGGCTTATATCGTAAATGCCGAACAGATCCACTTAAGGCTTTTGCGGGAAGAGGCTTTCGATACAGAAAGCAGCTACTACCGGATCTATATTTATAAGTTGGATCTGTAGGGGATCATACTGTTAAAATATCCCTGTAATCCTCTGCGCAGAAGGGAATCTCCAAAGTAGAGCATACATCCTTTACATGTGCAGGAGAGGAGGTTCCGTACAAGGGGATGCATCGGAAAGGCTGGAAATAGAAAAAGCCGGTTACCGCCTGGGTAATGGTGCAGTTATATTTTTCAGTCAGAGCCTTGATCCGTTGAGCGACCAAAAGGTTCTTTTCCGTATAATAATCACTGTCTGCAACTGCCTCTGCGCCTTCTGTCAGATAGCGTTGGAAAAATCCGTTGCAGTTGCTGGAAAAAGGCATTTCCATGACCTCAGGATGGTCTATATGGAACTGATAAGCATCACCGCTTGTGGTGCGGAGCGTGGTGTCTGCCATCTCCTTCATGTATTTCATACCGATATTCAAAAGGCTCTGGTCGGCAATAAAGCCCCGGTAGCCTTTTTCTTTGCAATATTCTGAGGCTGACAACATACGGTCTGCATCCCAGTTGGAGCATGCATAGTAGCGGATTTTTCCTTCTTTTACAAACTGCTCCATGGTCTCGATCTCATATTCTACAGGCAGGTCAGTATCGTCCCGGTGATAGAAATAAATATCAATATAGTCTGTACGGAGCTTCTGCAGGGAACCATTGACATCCTCGATCATATCCTCACGCTTCAGTCTGCGTTTTCTGAAAAGGGGAGAGGTTCGGTCCACCTCATGGTGTCCGCCCTTGGTCATGAGTATGATCTCATGTCTTTTGCCGGTTCTGGCAAACCAGTCACCGATGGCACGCTCAGAACGGTTCCTCTCACCGGGGATCCAGTTGGAGTAGACATGGGCTGTGTCGATCAGATTGCCCCCTAAATCCATATAGGTGGCAAAGAGGCGGTCGGTATCGGCACCGTCATAATGGCGGCCGGCGCCTGCGGCGCCTAAACCGATGGGATATACGGACAGATCCGTATTGGGTATCAGAATTCGTTTTTCCATAATAGTCTCCATTCTGCCGCCTTTTGGTTGACGGCACAAATATTGCTTTAAAGGCTGTCTGTATCCGGCAGCTCATCAAAAGTAAGCTCAAACAATCTTGCACAGGCAGTCTGGGGCATTTTGACCTCCAGCATATTGCCCTTCGATTTATAGCTGCAGTTTTCCGCCTTGGGATAGATCACATGTACAGATTTAAGCTTCTTCTTTAACAGGCTTAAATCAATCCGGGCATAGTCTGTACGGGGGGTAAAGACTGCCAGATATGCTTTGCTGTTATTTTGCAGGCCGTAGGAGAGAACGTCCTTTTTAAAGCTTGCAAAACCTAGTGGGAAGAAGGGCAGCATGGAGGGAATGTCCTTGCGGATCTGCTTGTATACGGCAACACCTTCCTGCATTAGGGCAAAGTTTTCATCGGAAATATTCCAAACCAGACCACTGATATAAGGACGCAGGAGCAGGCCGTTTACCATGTTGTAGATCACATGCTCTGCTTCGTCCACATAGGGATATACCCAGGTGCCTGCCTGTTCGGGAGTCAGTGCTGCGGCAGCATTGGCTGCAATATAGGAGTTGGATATGTAATCTGTCTGGTCACTGGTGGACTGAAGACTTTGCAGTGCCAAAATACCATAGTCCATTCTCTGTGCACCGCAGCTGCAGCTTTCGATTACCAGATCGGGATAGGCCTCAAAGATCTCCCGGTACCATTGATACAGGCATCTGCAATGCTCCAGCATGGCATCGCCCATACTGTCACAGTTCAGATCACTGCCAAAGCCTGTGGTCACATTGTAATCCATTTTGAAGAAATCCACACCATAGTCCTGTACCAGACGGTCGATGACCTCCCGACAATATTGGCGAACCCGGGGATTTCTGAAATCCAGTAAGTATCTTCTGTCATCGATCCTTCGTTTGCCATGTGTACAGATAAACCAGTCATCCGGCAATCTGTGAGCCAGCTCGCATTCTACACCCATGACCTCAATCTCCAGCCAGACACCCATTTTTAAGCCCTTGGAATGCGCATAATCACATACGGTCTTCATACCGTTTGGAAAGCGCTCGGGTGCTTCCTTCCATTCGCCCACACGGTTCCACCAGGGACCTTTATCGTACCATCCGCAGTCCATGCAATAGTATTCGCAGCCCATGGCAGCAGCCCTGTCGATGATCTGTTTTTCCTTCTCCTCTGTGGGATCTCCCATGAGGCAGTTCATATAATCATTAAAAACAATATAGCAATTCTTATTATCCTTATTCTTACGGCGGATACAGCGTCTGTATGCAGTCAGGGCAGCAATGGCATCGGATTCTTCTCCCATGGTGACACCAAAGGCAGCCGGTACTGTGGTAAAGGTCTGGCCGGGCTTAAGATTCTTCCACCACATGCTTTCCTCATTGGGACCAAGCAGTGCCAGATAAAGCTTCCGCTCCCTGGTGGAGCCGTATTCGATCTTCCAGGCACCGGAGTGCTCTACCTGGAAATAATAGACCTCGCCGGTTTCTCTGTCCCTTGCAATACCCATGGGCAGATGCTCACAGGTGGACCAGGAGGTGGCACTTCCGTAATGGTAGCGGTTATTGGACATGCCGGGGTTGCGATATCCGCCTATGGGCATGCCGGAAAGTCCTACATCAGCAATATCATATTTTTGCCATTGGCATTCATTGGACCAGCTGTTGTAGGGTACATAAATATCTGTTTTGTCATAATAGTGCTTCGTACCGTTTTTGCAAAGACCCTCATACAAAAAGGAGGAAACATATTCGATTCCTATGTCGGCATCGCTGATATTCGTAATGGAAGACCAGGTACGGACCATGGCTGCCTTTTTGTAAAATTGCATATAATATTCTGCTCTTAGTCCCCTGTCCGTTTCCATGATGATACAAAGAAGCTTTCCGTTTTCATTCTCCGTGATCGTATGGTTTCTGTACTGAAAACGGGAGGACTCACTGCCGGTGCTGTGCTTATAAGCCCATGCCTTGGTGGTGGTTTCCCCGGTTACCTGTACGGCTAACAGCTGGAAAGAGGAGTGGGCATGTCTGGGTGTGATCTGATCTAAATCCGGCAGATCGCAGCTGTCTGAAACAGCAGAAAAATCAGCCAATTCGATGGTACGGTCATCCCGGATGCGGAAATTAACGCGCATACCGCATTCGTGAAAGGTAATATATTTCATATCAAGTGCTCCTTTCCCTGAAGTTTGATTCTGTATCTATTGTATCTTCCTGCCGGAAACCTGTCAACGCTGATACAGATTGTGTATTTTCAAAAATAGCTGTTTTTTTCGTAGCATAAAAGGCGTGAACGTGATATCATTTTATTAAGAACAGGATACGGGAAAAGCTTTTAAACCCGGTATCGCGGCAGAAGGAATTTGGGATAGGGAGAGAAGGATTATGAATCAGAAATTATATGATTATGTGGTACAGAAAAAGCACCATCAGTTTCGTAAGGAATCAGAGAAACTGACAGGACTGGCAGAGCGCTTTGCACAACAGAAGCTGGAGCCGAAGGAAAGGCTGACCAGGAGATTTGAGCTGATAGCCGAATTGGAGGAGCCGGTGCTGTTAGAGGGGGAGAAGATCTGTTTTCTCCGTACGGTTACCAATGTGCCGGACTGCTTTACTCCTGATGAGTGGGATCAGATCAAGGAAGAGCATTTTCTGCATGAGTCAGGCTATCTGTCCAATATTTCCTATGACTATGCAGGCATTATTGAAAAGGGACTGTTAGCAGTCAGAGAAGAGGCGGATGAATACGGTAAGAGGATCATAGATGCTATTTTGCGTCTGTCTGACAGATATCTGGAAAAGGCTGAGGCAGAAGGCAGGGAGGATATTGCAAGAACATTGAAAAGAGTGCCCAGATATGGTGCAGAGAATTTCCGCGAGGCATTGCAGTTCTTCAGAATCCTGCATTATTCCTTGTGGCTGGAGGGAGACTATCATAATACCGTGGGCCGCTTTGATAAATATATGTATCCTTATTTTAAGGCAGATATGGATGCCGGTGTTTATACCGAACAGGAGGCTTTGGACCTGATCGAGGATTTCTTCTTAAGCTTTAATAAGGACAGTGATCTCTATCCCGGTGTCCAGCAGGGAGATAATGGCCAGAGTATGGTGCTTGGAGGAATCGATGCGGAGGGCAAGGAAGTCTTCAGTCTGCTCTCCAAGCTGTGTCTGGAGGCCAGCAGAAATTTACTGCTCATCGATCCAAAGATCAATCTGCGTGTCAGCAAAAAGACACCGATAGAGGTATTTGAAATGGGAAGTGAGCTGACCAAGGCAGGACTTGGCTTCCCACAGTATTCCAATGATGATGTGGTGATCGATGCGCTGGTGAAGCTTGGTTATGACAGAAAGGATGCCTGTGATTATGTAGTGGCTGCCTGCTGGGAATTTATTATACCGGGTGTGGGTATGGATATTGTGAATATCGGTGCCCTGTCCTTCCCTAAGGTAGTGGATACCTGTCTGCACAGAGATCTGGCAGAGTGTCAGGATTTTGAAGAGTTTATGGGAAAGATCGCCTGTGAGATCCGTCAGGAATGTGACAGGATCTGTGAAGGTGTGAAAAATCTGTGGGTCGTACCCTCTCCCTTTGCGAATATCATGATGAAATGCGGTGTATATGAGGGCGGAAAATATAACAATTTCGGTATTCACGGAACCGGTATAGCTACTGCATCGGATTCTCTGGCAGTGATCAGCAAATATGTATTTGGGGATAAGTCCATTGCAGCAAAGGATCTGATCGAGGCAGTGGACAGCAATTTTGAAAAGCACAGTGAGATTCTGCCGAAGGTCAGATATGAGGCACCGAAGATGGGTATGGATGAGGATCTGCCGGATCTGATCGCAAGGGATCTGCTGGATCATTTTGCAGACAGCCTGGAGGGCAGGGTAAACTGCCGCGGCGGCATCTACCGGGGAGGTACCGGTTCGGCCATGTTCTATTTATGGCATGCCAATGAGATCGGAGCATCTGCTGACGGCAGAAGGGACAAGGAGCCCTTCGGTACCAACTATTCGCCCAGCCTGTTTGCCAGAACAAAGGGACCTATTTCCGTGATCAAATCCTTCACCAAGCAGCATTTGGACCGTGTGATCAACGGCGGCCCGCTGACACTGGAATTCACTGAGTCCATGTTTGCCAATGAGGAAAGTGTCCGCAAGATCGCAGCCTTTGTCAAGGCCTATATAGAGATGGGTGGCCATCAGCTTCAGTTAAATGCAGTGAATACAGAGAAGCTTCTGGACGCACAGGCACATCCTGAGCTGCACAGGCAGCTGGTAGTAAGAGTCTGGGGCTGGTCTGCTTATTTTGTGGAGCTGGATCAGGAATACCAGAATCACGTGATCAAGAGACAGCAGTACCAGGTATAAGAAAGAGATAACAGGAGGGACCATGGAAGGTACCATATTTGATATAAAAGAATTTTCCATACACGACGGACCGGGCGCACGGATCACAGTTTTTTTAAAGGGCTGTCCCCTGCGCTGTCTCTGGTGCCACAATCCGGAAGGACTGAGTGTGAAAAGGCAGCTCATGCATAAGAAAAATCTCTGCACCGGCTGCGGAAAATGCATGCAGGGCTGTGAGCATGAGGACTGTAAGGAATTCGGCCGCTGTATTCATGTTTGTCCCAACGGCTGTTTGAGCGTGACCGGGCAGGTGGTCACTGCAGAGGAACTGGCAGAAAAGCTGAAAAGGAACGCAGACTTCTTTGCCATGACAGGAGGAGGCATTACCATATCCGGGGGAGAGCCTTTGCTGCAGAGCGATTTTGTCATAGAGCTTACCAAGAAGCTGGGAGGCATACATAAGGCGCTTCAGACCAGCGGATATGCAGCCCCGGATGTTTATCGGCGTGTGGTGGAGCAGTTTGATTTTATCATGCAGGATATTAAGCTGGCAGACGGTGAGCTGCATCAGAAATACACAGGCGTTTCCAATGCGGACATCCTGCAGAACATTGCATATTTGAAAAACAGCGGCAAGGAATTTGTATTCCGTGTGCCGTTGATACCGGGTATTACGGATACGGAGAGCAATCTTAAGGCAATCGCAGAGCTTGCAGGAGACAGTCCGGTGGAGCTTTTGAAATACAATACCCTGGCCGGCGCAAAATATGAGATGCTGGGAAAGACCTATGGGCTTGCTGACGGGGATTTCAGACCGGAGGATCAGGAAGGCCTTCTGTCCTATTTTAAAAATGCACGATGGGGGTAAGTGAAATGAAGAAAAAGTTTCAGAAATTTTGGCGTGAAGTGGAAAATGAATTAAAGGAGAACAGAACTACTTTTCTGGTATATACGGGATTGCGTATCCTTGTGATCGCGACACTGGTGCTTCAGCTGTTTAATCGGAATTATGAAAATGTATTTTTGTGTATCCTGACCCTGTTTTTGATGATCTTACCAAGTGCTGTGCAGGCGACCTTTAAGGTATCCTTCCCGACACCCTTGGAGATCATTATGCTGTGCTTTATCTTTGCAGCGGAAATTTTGGGCGAGATCAGTTCCTTTTATATGAGATTTCAGTATTGGGATACCATTCTGCATACCTTAAACGGTTTTATCTGTGCAGGAATCGGCTTCTCCCTGGTGGATATCATGAACAAGCAGAAGAAATACAAATTTGAAATGTCGCCGGCATTTCTGGCAATCACGGCCTTTTGCTTTTCCATGACGATTGGTGTATTGTGGGAATTCTTTGAATATTCCATGGACAGCCTCTGGAATCTGGATATGCAGAAGGATACGATCATTACAGAGATTTATTCTACCATACCGCAGGTATTGGGAAACGGAAAGAATATTACCATAACGGATATAAAAGAGGTGGTCATAGATGGTCAGGTGCTGGATGTGGGAGGATATCTGGATATTGGCCTGATCGATACCATGAACGATCTGATCGTCAATTTCATCGGAGCATCTGTTTTCTCGGCACTGGGTTATCTTTGTATTAAAAGAAAGGATATGAAGCATGTGATCCTGGGATTGATACCGGAGTCAAAGGAAAGTAAAGGGACTGCTTCCGGGCAGGAAAAAGAATAAAAAGGATGAAAAAGGCCGGCGTGATATTAATCACAGCCGGTCTCTTCTATGGGATATTTTGCTATTTTTCTTTTTTCATATGCCTGCAGGATCAGTTTGGAGCAGGGCTTTTCAACCAGATAGGTCATGGCCACTGAAACAACGAAGGATACTGCTATACATAAAAGCATATATTTCCACTGCCAGGGTTTATCTCCTAATTGATTGGGCGGAGTATCACCCTCCCAGTAAGGAATACGGAAGTTTTTTAATTTGACGGCTATGTATTGGTGGCAGATGTACAGGTTAAAGGAAATGCCGGACAAAAACCGCATCAGCCGGTTCCCCAGCAGCCATTTCCAATACCTCTGTGCCATCAGAATACTGATCAGGATCAGAAGGTAGAGCAGGGACAGCAGATATCTGTAATCTACCTGCCATCTGGTCTGATCCACATAACGGGTATGATGCTCGCACATAATTCGATACAGCCACATGCCGCCGATGGCAAGCAGGAAAAACAATGCCTCCTCAGCGGGATTTTTTTGCCGGTCCTTTGTCATGGACATATAGGCCCAGGCCCCCAGCATACCATTGGCAAATACACTGAAAAAGGTCAGTGTATGGTTCACATACAGACGCTGGTCAAGCAGACCGTAGTTGTGACTGATATAGTAGCTGCTGATCAGACCGACTGCAGTCATGGCTCCGTAGGTCAGAAGAGGCTTCTTCTTAAAGGATCCGGCTAAAAGCGGGAAGATCAGGTAAAACTGCATCTCCACAGCCACCGTCCACAGCACACCATTTAATTTGGTGGCATACAGGGAGGTGGGAAAGAAATTGTGTATGAAGAAAAGGTGGGGAGCCAGATCCTTCCACAGCTGTGAGCCGTTTGCAAATTCTCCCAGGGGAAGAGCAAAGAAGAATAATGCAAGAAACAGTGCCATATAGTAGGAAGGCATGATCCGTGCAGCACGCTTCACATAAAAGAGCCTTGTATCAGGCTTCTCTTCGCCGTAGACCATTTCCCTTGCATGGGGCAGGAACAGGCAAAAGCCTGACAGCAGGATCATAAAGTCCACCAGAATGGCACCGTTACGTGGCAGCCAGTCTATATTGAAGCTTCCGGCAATGGGCATGAGCCAGGATTGCTGCCAGAAGTGATACCATACTACGATCAGGATCACCACGACACGGATCCCGTCCAGTACGGGAATATATTTGGTTGGATAGGAATCATTTTTAGTGCAATTGGTTGTCATAAACAGCCCTTTCTCCACCGATATATTTTGCTCTTGTCCGTGCACATACTACATGGGCATCTCCGATGTTTGCAGTGCGGATACGGACGGGAACAGCCACGTCTTTTAAGTGCATACCGATCAGTGTATCACCGATATCAATGCCTGCATGAGCCTTGATATGCTCTACGGCAACGGGAGATTCAAAAGCACGATAAGCTGCAGTTGCAAAGGAACCGCCTGCCTTGGGCTGGGGAATCACATTTACCGGCTCATAGCCATATTTGATCGCAGCACTTTCTTCTATAATGAGTGCGCGGTTTAAATGCTCGCAGCATTGTGCTGCCAGATAAACTCCCGCCTCATTGGTCGCCTGATATATACCGCCGAAAACACCCTCTGCCAGATCGGGACTGGAGAAGGTGCCAATACCTGCACCGCCGACTTCACTGGTGGAGCAGCCGACAACCAATATCTGCCCCTCCTTCAATCCGGCAATCTCTAAGAGCTCCTTAGCAGCGCTGTATGCCTCTTGTCCGATTATTTTAGCTTCGTTTGTCATAATCATGCCTCCTGATGTTACGCATCTGTTTCTTAGGATAAAATTCTCATCTCTATTATAGCAACTTTCCTTTTTTTTTCAATTCGTTTTACGAAAAGAAAAAATTATAGTAATATATAGGTATCAGGTAATTGTGAAACTATCCGTCAATTCATAGTTTTGCAATATGAGTCAGGAGGAATAGACATGCAACCCAAAATAGGAATTATTTCATTCGTACCATCTATTTTAGATCACAAAAATTTTATAACACCGGCAAATTATATTCATGGTATTCTGGATGCAGGCGGTATGCCCATTGTAATACCCATGTCAGAAGATGTTTCACGCTGCGAGGCATATGTCGATCTGATCGATGGCTTATTAATACCCGGCGGTGAGGATGTATCACCGAGACTGTACGGGGAAGATCCGGTGCGTATGGTGCGCGATACCTATTACGAGAAGGATATGTTTGAATATGAGCTGATCCGCCTTGCTGCCAAAGCCGGAAAACCGATCTTTGGTATCTGCCGTGGCCAGCAGGTTATCAATACTGCTTTTGGAGGCACTTTGATCCAGGACATTCCGTCCCAGGTAGGTCTTAGCGTATGCCATTCCCAGGCAGGCGAACGACGAAACGAAGTAACACACAGCATTCTGTGCAAGCCGGACTCCATTGTTCATAGAATCATGGGACAGGAAAAATGCTACGTTAATTCTGTTCACCATCAGTCTGTCAAGGAACTGGCTGACGGTTTTATAGCAACGGCCCACGCATCTGACGGCGTAATAGAAGCAATCGAATCCGAGGATGGCAGAATCTGGTCGGTCCAGTTTCATCCGGAGGATCTGTACAGACACTATTCGGTTTTTAAGGGATTTTTTGATTATCTGGTCAGACAGGCCGGCGAATAATCCGATCTGCATTTTACATAAACTAAGTGCGGATAAAATTCATTTGGAGGTAAAACGTGACTTATTTTATTGCTTTTTTGGAAGGAATCATAACCTTTATATCCCCTTGTATCCTGCCCATGCTTCCTCTGTATATTTCTTACTTTGCAAATGGGGAGAATGATAAAAAGAAAACTCTTATCAATGCCTTAGGCTTTGTTCTGGGCTTTAGCATCATATTTGTGCTGTTGGGAGCCTTTGCCGGAGGGATTGGCGGGCTGTTACGCAAATATCAGACGATCGTCAATATCATAACGGGCGGTATTGTTATGGTACTGGGTCTGAATTTTACCGGAATCATTCAGATCGGCTTTTTAAACGGAACGAAGAAACTGCAGGTGACGATTCACAATATACACTTTGCATCTTCCGTCCTTTTCGGTATGGTCTTTGCCATTGGTTATACACCCTGCGTGGGAGCCTTTCTGGGATCGGCTCTGATGCTGGCTTCCGGGGAGGGAACCATGGCAGCAGGGATCCTGATGCTGGTGATCTATTCGGCAGGTCTGGGGATTCCGTTTGTGATCAGCGCCCTGCTCATTGACCGCCTAAAGGAGACCTTCGGCATCATTAAAAGACATTACCGGATCATCAATATCATATCAGGTATTTTTCTGATTCTGGTCGGAATCCTGATGATGACAGGTGTTTTTGGCCATTTTCTGAGATTTTTGAGTGCGTAGAGGAAGGAAATTTATGAAAAAATATGGAAAATTGATTTTGGCAGCAGCGGCATTTGTGTTGTTCATGGCGGCTGTAAGCGCCGCATATACCGGGCTGTCAAAGGATTATAAGCCAAAACAGAACCTGGCATCATCGGACACATCCGGTACAGAGACGGATACACCGGAAGAAACGGAGAATACCGGCACAGAGGCAGGGGCTCAGGATACGGCCCAGCAGGAGAAGGTGAAGGCTGTGGACTTTACGGTAGAAAATGATCTGGGAGAAGGGGTGAACCTGCTATCCTTTGTGGGAAAGCCCATTGTACTGAACTTCTGGGCCAGCTGGTGCGGCCCTTGTAAATCAGAGCTTCCGGATTTCCAGGCAGCCTGGGAAAATTATGGAAGCGAGATCGAGTTTGTCATGGTCAATATGACGGACGGAAGCCGTGAGACGAAGGAAATCGCAGCTGCATTCTGGACGGATGGCGGATACACAATGCCCGTTTTCTTCGATACCGCTTCGGAGGCAGCCTACACCTACGGCGTAACAGCTCTGCCCACAACACTTTTTATCAATGCAGACGCAGAAATCGTTGCCTGGGCTCAGGGGATGATCGACGCAGATACACTGGAGTTAGGTATTTCTATGATACAGTAGATTTTTTTATATTCACTATGAGGAGGGGTATGATGAGTGCTGAATTTAAAAAAGAGAATCTGAAAATAGCCTATATCGGAGGCGGAAGCAGAGGATGGGCATGGGGCCTTATGGCTGATCTGGCTATGGAAGAGTGCCTGGGCGGAACGATTCGTCTGTATGATATAGACAAAGAGGCTGCCATGCATAATGCAGTGATCGGAAACAGGCTCTCTGCAAGAACGGATGCGGTGGGCAAATGGGAGTATCTGGTGGCAGATTCTTTACAGGAAGCATTGGATGGCTGTGATTTTGTGGTGATTTCCGTCCTTCCCGGAACCTTTGATGAAATGGAGTCGGATGTGCATGCGCCGGAGAAATACGGTATCTATCAGTCCGTAGGGGATACGGTAGGTCCCGGCGGTATTGTTCGTGCACTCAGAACGATTCCCATCTTTGAGGAAATTGCAGAAGCCGTTAAAGCTTATGCACCGGATGCATGGGTCATTAATTATACAAATCCGATGACGGTTTGTGTGCGTACTCTGTATGAAGTATTCCCTCAGATTAAGGCTGTGGGATGCTGTCATGAAGTATTCGGAACACAGAATCTGTTGGCGATCGCATTAAGGGAAGTATGCGGTATTGAAGGGGTAAAAAGACAGGAAATAAAGACAAATGTATTAGGCATTAATCATTTCACCTGGATTGATCAGGCTACCTACCGGGATATGGATCTGTTTCCTGTTTATGCAAAATTTGTGGAGAGGTATGCAGAAACCGGTTATAGCGAGAAGTCCGACAATAACTGGATGAATAATTTCTTTGCTTCTGCAGATATGGTGAAAATGGATTTGTTTAAGCGTTACGGACTGATCGCCGCGGCAGGAGACAGACATCTGGCAGAGTTTGTGCCCGGCTGGTATTTAAAGGATCCGGAGACGGTAAGAAGCTGGAAATTCTCCCTGACTCCCGTTTCCTGGAGAAAAGAGGATCTGCAAAGACGTTTAGAGAAAAGCAGAAGACTGGTAGCAGGAGAGGAAGAGGTATCCCTTAACAGGACAGGTGAAGAAGGCGTATTATTGATGAAGGCACTGTTGGGAATGGGAGATATGGTTACCAATGTGAACATACCAAACCGCGGACAGATCACAAATCTTCCGCTGGGTGCCGTGGTTGAGACAAATGCCTGGTTTACGGGAGATCAGGTCAGACCGGTATATGCCGGAGCACTGCCGGAGGATGTACTGCATCTGGTCATCCGTCATGTGACGAATCAGGAAGGTATCTTAAAGGCTTGCCTGAAAAAAGATAGGAACATGGCCTTCAATATTTTCATGAACGACCCGCTTATGCGTATCGGAGTGGAAGAAGGCAGAGAATTGTTTGATGCGATGCTGAAGAATACAGAGAAATATTGCTGCTTGTAAGTACAGAAAAAAGAAGGCGTGCCATGTACGGCACGCCTTTGCTTTATGCATTCTTAGTATCATCTGTTTTCTTGGTACCCAGTTTAGCCATGATCCATACGAAGATCATGATAACGACCAAAGCTACGAAAATTCCTAACATGCCCTTCCACATGATCTCAAGGGCCTGCATAATAGTTGTCATATCCATAAAAAACCTACCTTTCTGCTCAGTTTATAAGAACTGAGATACAAGACTGATTACAAGACCACCGGCTACGACGGATGCAATCTGTCCGGCTACGTTGGAACCGGCAGCATGCATGATCAGGATATTGGTGGGATCTTCCTTCAATGCCATCTTCTGTACAACACGTGAAGACATAGGGAATGCAGAAATACCGCAACCACCGATCATAGGATTGATCTTGTTCTTTAAAAACAGGTTTAAGAACTTGGCAAAGAGTACGCCGCCGATGGTATCCATTATGAAAGCGAACAGACCGATTACCATGATCATAAGGGTTTCAACAGTAACGAAAGCCTCAGCCTTCATACTGAAGGAAATGGTGATACCAAGTAACAGGGTGATCAGGTTTGCCAATGAGGTCTGGGCAGTTTCGGACATGGTTCCCAGAACGCCGCATTCGCGTAACAGGTTACCGAACATGAGGAAGCCGACCAATGATACAGACTGAGGTGCAACCAGACCTACGATCATGGTTACAGCGATCGGGAATACGATACGCATGGTCTTAGATACGGACTCAGGCTTGTACTTCATATGTATACATCTTTCTTTTTTGGTAGTTACAAGCTTGATTGCCATAGGCTGTACAATGGGAACCAAAGCCATGTAAGAGTAAGCCGCAACTGCAATAGCACCTACATAT
>CAYXQG010000006.1:0-20637 GCA_964467405.1 uncultured Acetatifactor sp.
GGAAACGATGCATAAGGATGCTCACTTAAAAAGAGCCTGATAGGGGGTATATAGAGATGAAGGACAGTAATTTTTACAATCCGGTGCGGTTGTGCATGGGAAGAGAGGCTGAAAAACAGCTGGGCAAGCTGATTTCGGAATATGGACAAAAGGTATTGATGGTATATGGCGGAGGCTCTGTTAAGAAAAACGGTGTTTATGACAGGGTAACTGCAGAATTGGAAGCAGCAGGCATTTCTTATGTGGAATTAAGCGGTGTACATGCCAATCCATATCTTTCCAAGGTATATGAAGGCATACAGCTTTGCAGGGAACATTCCGTGGATTTTATCCTGGCAGTAGGCGGAGGCAGTGTGATCGACACAGCCAAGGCAATCGGTGCAGGCGTATATTATGAAGGGGATGTCTGGGATTTCTTTTCCGGCGTTAAACCGCCGCTTCCTAAGCTGGTTCCGGTAGGCAGTGTTTTGACAATACCGGCAGCAGGCTCTGAAAGCTCAAACGGTACGGTTATCATGAATGAGGAAGGCAATGTGAAGCGTTCCTTTAACAATGAGAAGCTGATTCCAAAGTTTGCGATCTTAAATCCGGAATTTACACTTTCTCTTCCCGCATATCAGACTGCCTGCGGTGTAGTTGACATTCTGTCACATTTTATGGAGAGATATTTTACGGATATTGATCATGTGGGATATACGGATGCTCTTTTGGAAGCATCCATGCGTTCTGTTATGGCATTCGGAAAAACGGCAGTCCGCGAGCCTGAAAATTATGATGCAAGAGCAGAGGTAATGCTTTTGGGTACCCTGGCTCAGAGCAATGTGCTTGGTATCGGCAGAGCCGGTGACTGGGGAAGCCATGATATCCAGCATGAAATGAGCGCTGTTTTCGATGTGGCACATGGTGCAGGACTTGCAGTGATCTTCCCGGCGTGGATGAAATATCTGCACAGCTGCGGCGTTGGACAGGAGAAGTTTGTACAGTTTGCACAGCAGGTAATGGCTGTTCCGGCAGGCTTTGGAAATGCAGATGAGATCGTTAAGGAAGGTATCTTAAGGCTGGAAGCATTTTTGAAAGAGATCGGTATGCCTACAAGATTAGAGGAATTAAATATTTCCGCAAAGGATATTGACATGCTGGTAGAAAAGGCTTTTGCCGGCAGGACCGGACTTGGAAGGCTGAAGAGACTGAATCAGGAGGATGTTAAAAATATTTATCATTTGACCTGTAAGTAGTCTGAATAAGAGGGATTTAATGAAAATTGAAAGAGTAGATGATAAAACAGTAAAATGTTTTATATCCAATGAAGAATTGGAAGAATTTGATATTACATATAAGGATTTTATCACACGCACGGACAGGGCAAGAGAAGTGGTGGAGGAGATCATCGAGCAGGCCATGGCAGAGGTGGACTATAAGCCGCCCCAGTTCGCCATGGATATGCAGATCATGATGATGCCGGAGAAGGGTATGGTGCTCACTCTCTCGGAAAAATCACCGGAGGATCTGAAGAACAATCCTAAGGTCATGGAATATCTGCAGGGTATGCGTAAGGCTCTGGAGGAGCATATGGGTCTGGAAGGAAAGCCGGAGGAGAAGCCTGACAGTAAGGAAATGAAGGCAGCAAAGCCTGCGGAGCCGGCACCGGATGTTGCCATTTTCAAAATGGCTTCCCTGAGAGCCTTGTGTGACTATGCAAGAATATTGCCGAAGAATCTGCGTGTTGACAGCTGTCTGTATCGGGATAAGGATGCCTATTATTTGTATATCCATAAGGGAGGCGCATCCTATAAGCGTTACAGCAGAGCCTGCATCCAGGCTTTGGAATATGGCATACTTTACGGTGCTGGAAATGACAAGCTGGTTTATCTGGATGAGCATGCAGAGTGCCTGATTCCGGAGAAAGCACTGGCAAGACTGCGCCTTTAGGAGAGAGGGAAAGGAGTCATATGAAGGCATTGTTTATTGGAGGAACAGGCAGGATCAGTATGGCAATTACTGCACTGGCTGTTCAAAAAGGATGGGAAGTATGCCTGATAAACAGGGGAAACCGAAAGGATGAGCTTCCGGAGGGAGTATGTTCCATAATAGCGGATATCAATGACGAAGAGCAGATCGTGAAACTGCTAGAGGGGAAAACCTTTGATGTAGTATGTGATTTTATCGGTTATGTCCCTGAACAGCTGGAAAGGGATTTCAGACTGTTTCAGGGAAAGACAGACCAGTTTATCTATATCAGCTCCGCTTCCGCCTATCAAAAGCCGCCGGCTTATTATGTAATAAATGAAAAGACGCCTTTGGAGAATCCTTATTGGAAATATTCTGAAAATAAGATTGCCTGTGAGGAATATCTGAGAAGGCTGTATCAGGAAAAGGGATTTCCGGTTACCATTGTCAGACCGAGCCATACTTATGACGAGCGCTCCGTACCGGTGGGCGTACACGGAGCAAAGGGCAGTTGGCAGGTTGTGAAGCGTATGATGGAGGGAAAGCCCGTTCTTGTACACGGGGACGGCACCTCGCTTTGGACATTGACACATAACCGTGATTTTGCAAAAGGCTTTTTGGGACTGATGGGAAATCCTGATGCCATCGGTGAGACCTATCAGATCACCTCGGATGAAAGCCTTACCTGGAATCAGATCTATCAGGCAGTAGCAGACTGCCTTGGTGTGGAATATAAGCCCTACTATGTGGCAACGGAGTTTCTGGCAGAGACAGCGTTTACGGACTTACGGGGAAATCTGTGGGGAGATAAGGCTCATTCGGTGGTATTTGATAATGCCAAACTAAAAGCGGCAGTGCCGGATTTTAAGGCCATTATTCCTTTTACAAGAGGGATAAAGGAGACGGTGGATCATATTTTGAGCCATCCGGAATGTCAGACAGAGGACAAAGAATTTGATGAGTGGTGTGATATGGTGATCACGGCACTGGAAAATGCCAAGAAGGAGATCGTAAAAGAATGGTTCAAGTAAAGGGAAAATGGATGCTGATCACCGGCGCAAGCAGAGGGATCGGATATTTATCTGCACTTTTTATGGCGAAGCAGGGATGCAATCTGATATTGCACAGCCGAAAGAAGGAACATTGCGAAAAGGTTTTGCAGCAGGTACAGGAATTGGGAGTAGAGGCCTATACAGTGGAAGCAGAGCTTTCCGATCCGGTGCAGGTAGAAAAAATGCTTGCAGAAATTGAGGAAAGGCAGACACCGGTTGAGATCATTTTGAATAATGCGGGTATTCAGATCGCATACAGAACGGAATATCTGAAAACACCGGCATCTGATTATGCGACAAGCTTTCAGGTAAATACCATTGCGCCTATGATGATATGTTATCATTTCCTGCCGGCCATGGAGAAAAGAGGCTTCGGCAGGATCGTCAATATAACAAGCGGTATCAATCTGGAGCCGCAGCAGGCCGGTTATTCAGCCAGTAAGGCTGCCCTGGATAAGGTGACGGTCGATCTGGGCTCTAAGTATCAGAATACGGATATTATGATCAATCTGGCGGATCCGGGCTGGTGCAGAACGGATCTGGGAGGTCCTTATGCGCCGAATGCACCGGAAACGGCGCTTCCGGGTGTTTTGGTCGGAATCTTTGTGGATGATAAGAAGTCAGGCAGATGCTTCAGCGCATCTCAATTTACGGGATTGAGCTTAGAAGAGGCTGTTTGCAAGGTAAAGAAGGAGATTTGAAGCTGCAGGCATTCGGGACTCTAAAGCCTGCAGGTTCAAATGCCTTGCGGCAAATAAAAAAAGAACGCGTATCCACTAAAGTGAATCCGCATTCTTTTTAATCGATGCGACAGGATTTGAACCTGCGACCTCTGCGTCCCGAACGCAGCGCTCTACCAAACTGAGCCACGCATCGTAACGTTAAAATAATACAAGATTTTTAAGTATTTGTCAACCGATATTTTGATAAATGTATGAGAGGCGGTTTTGAAACGGAAGGTTTTCAAATTGTCCGGAAAGAATAAGCAGGAAAGGATAACAGCAATGGAGAAGGTTATACAATGTTATGAACAGGAGATTGAGGCCATTTTGGCGAATCTGACTGAAGAGGAAAAGCTGACCATGATACACGGATGGTCGCTTTTTGACACCAAGGCAGTGGAGGAGAAGGGGATTCCCATTTTGAAAATGTCAGATGGTCCAATGGGAGTGCGTAATGAATTTTTGAAGGACAGATGGGTTGCCCTGAATCATTCTGATGATTTTGTGTCCTATATGCCGAGTAACAGCGCCATTGCATCCACATGGAATACGCAGTGTGCATATAATGCCGGTAAGGTGCTGGGAGAAGAGGCCAGAGGACGGGAAAAGGATGTAATACTGGCACCGGGCATTAATATTAAGAGGGATCCTCTTTGCGGACGTAATTTTGAATATATGAGCGAGGATCCGTATGTGGTGGAGGAAATGACTGTCCCCATGATCAAGGGGATACAGGAGTCTGATGTGGCTGCCTGTGTAAAGCATTTTGCGGCAAATTCCCAGGAGACCAATCGTTTTTGGGTGGATACGATCATTGATGAGCGTACCTTCAGGGAAATCTACCTGCCCGGCTTTAAGGCGGCTGTACAGAAGGCAGGAACTTATTCTCTGATGAATGCCTATAATAAACTGGATGGCGTGCATTGCAGCGAAAATACCCGGCTTTTAGATGAGATCCTGAGAGAGGAATGGGGATTTGACGGTGTAGTGATCAGTGACTGGAGCTCTGTGCGAAGTACGGAGCAGGCGGCAAAGGCAGGCTTGGATATTGAGATGCGGGGTTCTGACAAAACGGAAAGCTACTACTTTGCAGACCGTCTCAGAGAGGCATTGGAGGATGGCCGTGTAGCCATGGAGGATGTAGATAAAAAGGTGCGGAATATTCTTCGCCTGATGTTCCGTGTGAAAATGATAGGAAAGGACGCCTGCAGCAGAAAGGCAGGTGCTTATAATACAAGAGAGCATCAAGAGCTTCTGCGTGATATGGCAAGAGAATCCATTATCCTTTTAAAGAACGAAGAAGGTCTGCTGCCGATCACAGAGGACAGGACAACTCCCGAAGCGGCATATCCTGCACCCAAAAGGAAGAAGATCGCAGTTATCGGCCGCAATGCTGAATATTTGCATGCCAATGGCGGCGGCAGTGCGGAGATCAAGGCATTGTATGAAATATCGCCTTTAATGGGTATTAAAGCCATGCTGGGAGGCAATGTTGATGTGGAATATGCACCCGGTTATTATATTCCGGAGAAGATCAGGGAAAGTGACTTAAACTGGCAGGCTGCTGATCTGGAGGGAAAGACGCAGGCAGAAGAAACAGAATATAAGCTTTTAGAGGAGGTTCTGGCAGCCAGAAAGCAGGCGCTGGAGGAAGCTGTAGCCTTGGCAAAGGAAGCGGATGAGGTTATTTTTGTGGGCGGTCTGAATCATGATTATGATGTAGAAGGCAAGGACCGGACTGATATGAAGCTTCCCTATGCGCAGGATGAGCTGGTGGAGGAGCTGTTAAAGGTCAATTCCAATACCATCGTGGTTCTGACAGCGGGTTCTCCTGTGGAAATGCCCTGGAAGGATCGCGCAAAGGCTATTGTCTGGTGCTATTATGCGGGTATGGAGACGGGCTATGCATTGGCAGAGATTTTGTTTGGAAAGATCAGTCCTTCAGGTAAGCTGGCAGAATCCTTCCCGGATAAATATGAAGATACCGTAACAGGCAAAAGCGGACAGTTCGGCAGGGAAGATAAGGTAGTCTATGAAGAAGGTCTGTTCTTCGGCTATCGTTATTATGAGAAGGAGAAGCAAAAGCCGGCATTTGCTTTTGGACACGGACTTTCCTATACGAAGTTTGCCTATGATCATTTAAAGGTAACAGTGCTGCCCGGTGCGGGTAAGATCGGCTGTGATGCCTGTCTGGAAAGAGACGCAGTTAAGATCAGTGTAGAGGTTACCAACGTGGGAAATATGCCCGGCGCAGAGAGTCTGCAGTGCTATGTATCCGATACGGAATGCAGTGTGGAACGCCCGAAGAAGGAACTGAGAGCATTTGGTAAGGTCTTTTTGGAGCCGGGGGAGACCAAAATACTGGAAATGACCATACGCAACCGAGGCTTTGCCTACTATCATACACAACAGAAAGCCTTTGTAATAGAAGAGGGTGAATTCTTACTTCATGTGGGAACTGCATCCGACAATATTTTCCGGACAGAAAAAATCATCTTGACAAAATAGTGATTTATGATATAGTTCTAAATGCAATTGCAACTCATTTGCATTTAGAACTATTTTTGCCTGAAAAGAAGTATTGACCGGAAGGAGTAATATGGAGACCCTGATTCATGTAACAGAGCATACTCTGGAGCACAGTATCAGTATTGTGCCGTTTTTATTTATCACATATCTGATTATGGAATATATAGAGCATAAGGCCGGAAACAGAGCCGGTTATATGGTAGAAAAAGCCGGAAGATTCGGGCCGGTGATCGGTGCTGTGGCAGGAGCAGTGCCCCAGTGCGGATTTTCTACGGCTGCTGCCAATCTTTATGCAGGAGGTGTGCTCAGTCTGGGCACCCTGATCGCAATTTTTTTGTCGACCTCAGATGAGATGCTTCCGATTTTGATCTCCAGTCAGACGGATATATCTGAGATTCTTAAGCTTTTATCCATTAAGGTCATTGTGGGTATGGCAGCAGGGCTGCTGATCGATCTTATATTCAGAAAAAAGGAAGAGGATCATGAGCATATCCATGATCTGTGCGAAAATGAAAACTGCCACTGCGAAAAGGGTGTGCTGCATTCTGCAATCGTACATACAGTGCATATTATGTTTTATATCCTTCTCATCTCCTTTGCACTGAATCTGGTTATTGAGTTAATAGGTGAGGAAGCGCTGGCAGAGTTATTTTTGAACCGACCGGTAGCAGGACAGCTGATCTCTGCACTGGTGGGACTGATACCAAACTGCGCCTCCTCCGTAGTGATCACACAGCTGTATCTGGAAAATGCCCTGAGTCTGGGTGCTATGATGGCCGGACTTTTGGTCAATGCAGGAGTAGGTATCCTGGTGCTGTTTCGTGTGAATCATGATAAGAAGGAAAATTTAAAAATTGTAGGTCTGCTGTATGTGATCGGTGTGACAGCAGGTATTATGTTAAATTTTCTGCCGCTGTAGGTTAATGGCAGAAAGAAGCATAGGATCTAAGGACACTCGCATACAAAGAGGCCTTAGGAGAGAGGAGAGAGGAATGCACGAATATCCGCGGGGAATGAAATGGACCAGACAGCGTAAGGCTGTATATGATGTGCTGCTGCAGGCAGGTGAGCCCTTAAGTGCCGTGCAGATCTACAATCAGACGGTCAAAAACGATGCTTCCGAAAATTATGCAGTTTCCACGATTTACCGTATATTGACTGCATTTGAAGAAAAAGGTTTTGTGAGCAGATCCAGCTGGATGGGAGAAGGCACCCAGGTTTATGAACTGGAGAGGGGCAGTCATACACATTATGCCATCTGCCTTTCCTGCCATAAGCATATTCCGCTCCATGCATGCCCCTTTGAGCATGTTCATCTGCCGGAAAGTGACGGTGATTTTCAAATTACCGGGCACAAGCTGGAGCTGTATGGATATTGTAAGGAATGTAAACAGCTTCCGGAAGCGGAAAAATAGGCCGTTTTCAGGGCTGAAAGGCGCTTTTGCTTGATTTTTTCATAATTTGCAAAAAAAATATGAAATTTCTTCAATTTTTTTAAAAAAAGTACTTGCATTATTTAATAGACTGTGCTAATATAAGTCTTGTCGTTGAGAGACGCACCTCTAGCTCAGTTGGTAGAGCACCTGACTCTTAATCAGGGTGTCCAGGGTTCGAGCCCCTGGAGGTGCATTAAAGAACTGTTTTTGAGGACGAAGGAGCCTTGGGGACGGTTCTTTTTTGTTATTATGATATCAAGAGAGATACATGCGATGAAGATTACGATCATTGACGGTCAGGGTGGAAAGATAGGTAAGACTGTGATCGAACAGTTGAAAAAGAATCATCCTGAATTAGAATTATATGCAATAGGTACCAACAGCATTGCCACATCCACGATGATGAAGGCAGGGGCCTCCTATGGTGCCAGCGGAGAGAATCCCTGTATTGTGAATGCTGCGGATTCGGATATTATCATTGGGCCCATAGGCATCGTTTTTGCCAATGCTCTTTTGGGAGAGATCACTCCTGCCATTGCCACAGCCGTCGGGGCCAGCAAGGCATATAAGATTCTGATCCCTACCAATCGCTGCAATCATTATGTGGTAGGCTGTGCGGAAGTAAGCTTATCAGAATATATTCGTCAGGTATGCGAAAAAGTCGACTCTATGCTTTAATGCACAGAGCCGGCTTTTTTTCTTAGGATATTTCCCACATACGTGTTTTCTTTAATGTATAAAGAATAACGGGGATCAGGATCAGCTGAATGATAATGCCGGGGACCGCATTTAAAAATGCACCGGCGATAAAGATTTCCCGGGTAAAGGGACTGCCTAAAAAATGGTAGAGAAAGAAGGCTGCCAGTCCCCAGACGATTCTGCCGGCCACCATGGCAGCAATCAGGGAAATATAAATGCCCCATTTTTTGTTCTTTATTCCGGAATAGAAAAGCCCGGAAACAGCACCATAGGTGCCCAGCTCAAAAGCCATGGAAACAGCAGTGGGCATCATATAGGGCATACCGAACAGGATGCTTCTTAATAACGGCAGGATAATTCCTACAAGCAGGCCTGCGGGCCAGCCACATATAAAGCCGCAAAGCAGCACGGGAATGTGCATGGGCAGCAGCATATTACCGATTTGCTTAATCTGCCCCGTGAAGAAGGGAAGGATGATTCCCAGGGCCAGAAAGAGTGCGGACAGTGTGAGTTTTTTTGTGTTTGTCATAAGGATCTCCTTTGTTGTTAAAATTGTTCTGTATCCTGCAGTATATTCGGACATAAAAAAAGCAGGAAGAAAAGCACACTCTCAGACTGCGCAGTAACCTTCCTGGTTTCATTCGTTTTCATATCATAAAAAGAAAGCTGCAATTGAATTGGGCAGCTGCTGACTTCGGTCAACGGTTATCTCCATTATAGTGGCTTGGACGGGACTTGTCAAATGATGCTTTAGGGCAGGAAGCTTTCGGAGGGGGAATTCTTAAGATTGCGAAAATATATTGTCTTTTTACTTCATAAATAATATAATTTGTTTTATATAGGCTTTTACAATGTAATGAAGTGAAATGTGAAAAAATAGGAGGTTCCCTGATGCAGCATAAGTTTGAAGCGGTTGTTTTTGATATGGACGGAATCCTGTTTGATTCGGAGCGTCTGGTGATCGGTTGCTGGAAAGAGGTTGCTCAAAAGCATGGTGTTTCAGACGTGGAGGAGACTTGCAGGAAATGCCTGGGGGTTAATGCGGCAGGTGCCAGGGCAATCTTTTTGGATACTTACGGACAGGACTTTCCGTATGATGCATATAAGGCGGAAATGTCTGCATTATATCACAGCAGGTATGATAACGGCAGGCTGCCCATGAAGGAGGGCGTAGAGGAGCTTTTGGAATATCTGCAAACCCGGGGAAAGAGGATCGGTCTGGCATCCTCTACCCGTAGTCAGGTTGTATTTCAAGAGCTTGCGGACGCAGGGATCGCAGGTTATTTTGATCATATCGTAGGTGGCGACATGGTAGCAAAAAGCAAACCCGAACCGGATATTTTCTTAAAGGCATGTGAAGCGCTTGGGGTATTGCCTGAAGAAGCATTCGCAGTGGAGGATTCCTACAACGGTATCAGGGCTGCATCGGCAGGAAAGCTGCGGCCATTGATGGTACCGGATCTGATGCCTCCTACAGAGGAGATGCGTCAGCTGGCGGAAGGAATTTTTGACAGCTTAAAGGATGTAAAGAGGTATTTAGAGGCATTTTAGAAGGAAAGGGGCAGAGGTATGAACAGATTCAGACTTCCTTATCACCTGATTGTTCAGGAGGGTATTTTTGAACGGGTAGATATGGTTATGGCAGATTGTGTGCCGGATATAAAGAAGAAGCAGGTGATTATTGTTACGGAAGAAAACCTAAAGCAGCTGTTTGGCGGAATCATTGAAGAGATTCAACATGACTTTAAAAACTGCAGGGTTTATTCGGTGGATGACGGCAGCTTTGATGCAGCAGTGGCATTGGCAAAGTATGTATGTATGAACAATATTAATGTGATCATCGGCTTTGGAGGCGGTAAGGTATTGGATATTGCCAAGTATGCTGCCTTTGTCAGCAAGGCCATGTATCTGTGTCTGCCTACGACCTTAAGCAATGACAGCCTGGCATCACCGGTGGCGGTGCTTGGGACGGAGGGCAGTGCAAGAAAGACCTTTCAGTGTACGATACCGGACGGCATCATTGTGGATGTAAATGTGATCATGGGAGCGCCTGAGAAGCAGATTCTGGCAGGAGTCGGTGATACCATCAGTAAATATACAGCCCTGAATGACTGGAAGCTTGCACATGAGAAGCATAACAGTCAGGTGGATGATTTTGCTTATATGATTTCCAAAATGGCCTTTAATACCATTTGCTTCAATGAGGAGAAGGATATTAAGAGCAAGAGCTTTATTAAGGTGCTGACCCAGGCCCTGGTAATGGGAGGTCTTGCCATGGAGATTGCAGGAGATTCCAGACCAAGCAGCGGCTCGGAGCATTTGTTCTGTCATGCATTAGAGGAATATTACGCAGATCAGGTCAATGTGCCTCACGGCATTGCAGTGGCAATGGGAAGTTATCCGGCATGTATCTTCCAGCAGCGTAACATCGGAAAGATCACCAGACTCTTGAAGGAATATAAGCTTCCGGTGAAGCCTTCGGACTGGGGGATCACGGAGGAAATCTTTACAGGTGCCTGGCAGAGGGCTTCTTCTACCAGAGCGGACCGCTATACGATCCTGAATGAAACTGATCTGTCCGCTGAGAGACTGACAGGAATTTACAGACAGATGGAAGAGCTGTTTTAGTAAAGCAGGGAGTGTTGATATGCAGGGCGATAGTCTTGAAAGAGAGAAGAAAATTTTATCCAGGGTATCTCTTGTCATCGGATCGGATGAGGCAGATGCTGAGGATATACAATATTTAAGAAAGCAATTTATAAAGGAAATATCTGTCCGGGAAGCGGAAGAGATGGAGGATGCTCTTTTGGTAAGGCTTGAACGGGACGGATTGTCCCTTCATGCGGACGGGCAGGTGCTGAAGGGAGATTTTACCCGCATGCTGCCTCGTTTAAAGAATCATAATCTGTCCGGGGAACTTTTGGTACGGGCAGCCAGGATAAAGAATGCAGATCATGTCCTGACTGCGATAGATGCCACCGCAGGGCTTGGAGAGGACTCGTTGTTACTTGCGGCAGCAGGGTTTCAGGTAAGGCTTTATGAGCGGAATCCGGTTATTTATGAGCTGTTAAGGGATGCACTGAAGAGAGCCGGGGAGGATGAGCAGCTTGGGAAAATTGTTTCCAAAATGCAGCTTGTTCACGGAGACAGCATAGAGGCCATGCAGCATTTGGAGGAAGCTGTGGATGTGATCTTATTGGATCCTATGTTCCCGGAAAGGCAAAAGAGTGCGCTGGTTAAGAAAAAGCTGCAGGTCATTCAGCAGCTGGAGGTACCCTGTGCGGATGAGAAGGAGCTGATGAGGTCGGCTGTGTGTGCTGCTCCGAAGAAGCTGATCATTAAGAGACCGCCCAAGGGACCCTACCTGGCAGGTATCAAGCCGGATTATTCCATAGAAGGAAAGGCAGTCAGGTTTGATGTCTTTGTATCCCCCTATGACAGGATAGAGAAGTTTAAGGCAGAGGGCCTTAATGGTTAGTGAGGTTTTAGTATGAAAAAACGGCTGCATTTGGAATTCACCACAACGCAGGTCATTATGATAAGCTTTTTGCTGACGATTTTTGCAGGCAGTCTGCTATTGTCACTGCCTGTCAGTGCAGCAGACGGGAAAGCTGTTCCCTATATGGATGCCTTGTTTACAGCCACCACAGCAACCTGTGTGACCGGTCTGGTGACGCTTCCGGTGGTATCGACCTGGAGTATTTTCGGACAGGTTATTATCCTGTTATTGATCCAAATCGGCGGACTTGGTGTTGTGACGATCCTGACAGGGCTGATGATCTCCATGCATCGCAGAATCGGCATTAAGGACAGAATGCTGCTTCAGGATGCATTTAATTTAAACAGCCTTTCCGGATTGGTTTCCTTTGTCAAAAAGGTATTTGCAGGTACTTTTATAGTGGAGGCTGTGGGCGCGCTTTTGTATATGACGGTATTTGTTCCGCAATATGGTGCCAGAGGAATCTGGATATCCGTATTCAATTCGGTTTCTGCTTTTTGCAATGCAGGGATTGATATTATGTTTGAAAACAGCCTGTGTGAATATGTACATAATCCTATGATCAATTTTGTGACAGAGGGACTGATCCTTTTAAGCGGTATCGGTTATATTGTCTGGTGGGATGTGCTTCGCGTGCTGAAAAAGGCAAAAAGCAGAGGTGTGGGCTGTTTTAGGCAGCTGACACTTCACAGTAAGATCGCACTTTCCGTAACGGGGATCCTGGTAGCAGCAGGTACTTTAGCAATATTTGTATTGGAATATAACAATCCTTTGACCATGGGTGATTTTTCCCTGCCGCAAAAGCTGCAGGCATCCCTGTTTCAATCCATAACTACCAGAACGGCAGGCTTTGCAACAGTTCCTCAGCAGAATCTGACCAATGCCTCAGCACTGGTATCCATTCTTCTGATGTTTATCGGAGGTTCCCCGGTGGGAACAGCCGGCGGTATCAAAACCGTAACTGTTGCAGTACTGATAGCAGCCAGCTTTTCTACCATACGCAATCAGGAAGAAGTGGTTTTTTTCAACAGAAATATAGCAAAGCAGACGGTCAGCAAGGCAGTTGCTGTTACGATCATGTCCTTTATCATTCTGTTTACCTCGACACTGCTTCTGTCGGCAGTTACTCAGGCAGATTTATTGGATATTATGTATGAAACAGTCAGCGCAACGGCAACAGTGGGGCTTACGAGGAATCTGACGCCCTTTTTGGGAACATGTGGGAAGCTGATCATTATCCTTACCATGTATCTGGGCAGGGTAGGACCCATATCACTGGCTGTTGCATTTAATGTGAAGAGGGAAAATCGTAATATAGTAAAGAATCCGACTGAGGAGATCAGTGTAGGATAGAAGAATAGGAAAGGAAGCAAAAAAGGATGAGCAAACGTCAGACATATGCTGTTTTGGGCCTTGGACGGTACGGCAGGGCTGTGGCAAAGGAGCTTGTGAATAATGGAGAAGAGGTCCTTGCAGTGGACATTGATGAGAATCTGGTCAATATGGTGAGTACGGAACTGCCCATTTGTAAATGTGCAGACGTAACGGATGCCGAGGCGCTGAAGCAGCTTGGCATTAAGAATATTGATACGGTGATCGTTTCCATGGCAAATAATCTGGAAGCAAGCGTTCTGGCAGTCATGCTGTGCAAGGAAGCTGGTGTAAAGACCGTTATCGCCAAATGTGCAGAGGAGATGCACCGCAGAATATTAAGCAAGGTCGGAGCGGACAAGGTGGTATTTCCGGAAAGTGAATCCGGAACCAGACTAGCCAAAAATCTGCTCAGCTCAGGCTTTATGGATATTATCGCCCTGTCGAAAGATGTTTCCATGGTAGAGCTTCCGGTAAGGACGGAATGGGAAGGTAAAACACTTTTGGAATTGAATCTGAGAAAGAAATATTCCATCAATGTGGTGGCAATTTGTCAGGAAAATAATATCTGTATCAATATTGATCCGGCTATGCCGTTGCAAAAGGATATGAAGCTGATCGTAATCGCAAATCCTACGAAAATGAGTAAATTAAGATAGAAAGCGGGAGACGAAGCTGGCAGGAGAAGACAAGGCGTGAGGACATTCTGCCGGTAAGCTATAAAATCTGACATTTTGCAAATATCTGTCGGAGGAAAAAGGAAAGGATTTAAGAAAGATGATAATAGATACACATGCACATTATGATGATGAGGCATTTGATGAGGACAGAGAGGCACTGCTTGCCTCTTTGGCAGAAAATCGTATCCATCGTATTGTAAATATCGGCGCCGGCATGGCATCCTGCAGGACTACAATAGCCCTGACGGAGCAATATGACTTTATCTACGGAGCTCTGGGCATACATCCTTCGGAATGTGCAGAACTGACAGAGGCAGATATGGACTGGCTTTGTCAGCAGTGCAATCTGGAAAAATGTGTGGCCGTAGGTGAGATTGGTCTGGATTACCATTGGGATGAGCCGGAAAGGGAGCTGCAGAAAAAATGGTTTGTACGTCAGCTTGCTCTGGCAAGGGAGGTAAAGCTTCCCGTTGTCATTCATTCCAGAGAGGCTGCCAAGGATACACTGGATATTATGAAAGCAGAGCATGCAGCGGATATGGGCGGAGTTGTGCATTGCTATTCCTACAGCAGGGAAATGGTCAAAAATTACCTGGATATGGGATATTATATCGGTGTCGGCGGAGTGATCACCTTTAAAAATGGACGCGTATTACAGGAAGTAGTGGATTATGTACCCATGGATCGTATTGTGGTCGAAACAGACAGTCCCTACCTGGCACCGGTTCCGTACCGGGGCAAGCGAAACGATTCGGGCAAGCTTCCCCTTGTACTGGAGCAGATCGCTGCTATTAAGGGGCTTTCCGTAGAAGAGGCAGAAGAGATCACCTACCGGAATGCTTTTCAGTTATATCGGAAATTAAAGTAAAAATGCCCCCGTAGGGGCATTTTTTATGCAATCGGTTTTATATGATATCGGCATCCTGCCAAAGTGTGGTAAGTGAGAAGACCCTCCTTACTCTGACTGAGCAGGGTGCCGTTTTGGTCATACAGCCCATGCATTTTGTCTGTGTGGCAGAATTCAAAGGTAACTTCTTCGCTGCGGGAAGCCTCTATTTGGGCAGTAATGCTGCCCTTTTCCCAACGGGCGGAAATCGTGAAGCCAAAGGGCGTCAGATAATTTTCAAAGCCATAGCCGGCCTCCTGCAGTGGCTGCAGGACAATGGGGAAGAGAACGCATTTCTCTGCAAAGGTCTGAAGTGCCATTTCAGAGAGCGCAGCGCTGAAAAGTCCGTGGGTGGTAATAAAATAACATCTGGTTCTGGCACCGCTGGTCTCGAAAAATTCCACATCCTCCCAGTCTAAACAGGGATAAGGGGATTGGGAGGTGCTTAAGAGAGCATTGATATCCCGTTCCATTTCCGAATCATCTCTCATTCGCGCACCGCCCATGATCAGCTCTGCAATATTCCAGCCACCCCAGATATTGTCTGCAGCACCGCGTACCCAGGAATATCTTTCATAATAGGCCTTCTTTACAATATCGCTTTCATAAAGCCATTTAATGGGAAGCAGGGCAAGGCTGCTGATGCGGACGGGAGCTCCGACCTTTTCCTCAGTGGAGCCGCCCTCGTAGGATACCATTTCCCCGTTGACGGTTACCTTTTTAAAGGCAAATTTCTTCTCGGCAATATCTTCCCAGGCATGATCTGGCTCAAGACCGGCGAGTCTGTAGACCTCCAAAGCGGTCTCGATGGAATACTGGGCACTGGTCAGACAACACAGATAATTCGGCTGGTTGCACTCACTCTGTTCATTTTGCCCTGTTATAGGCGTAAAAAGGATGTCATAGCATTGATTTTGCGGGTCATAGGTGCTGATATTGGTATAAAACTCGGCAATCCTTGTCAGTACGGGAACAGCTACCTGCATCAAATATTCAGGGTCCTTTGTATAGCGGTAATAGGTATAGCACATATGTGCGGCGTAAGCGCTGTTGTGGAGCTCGTAGCTGAATTTGTTCGGTACGCCGAAAGCATGGAAATCCTTAAAGCTTGTATTAGGCAGTGTCCAGGGAATGAAAGCACCGTCCACATGGAGCAGATCCTTGGTAAAACGAACGAAGTCCTCCAAATGCTCTTTCCAGTAATAGGCTGTTGCACCTGCAATTTCCAAATGGTTTCCGGAAAGGAAGGCTTGGAAAATAAAGCAATAATCCTGAGGAAAGGCAAAGGGCCAGCATTTACTGCCGGCAAGACCGCCGGGAGTACCCGGAATGTCCGGCTGATCCGGCTCAGAGATGCCAAGATAGTACATACTGCGAAGCCAGATGGTCTGCAGTCTTTCATGCCCTCTGATATCCAATAAGCCTTTGCTCCAAAACTCCTCCCAACGGGCCAGGTGACGGTTTCTTTGAACGGACGAAGAGCTATTGAGCCAACGGCTGACAGCATGACGGGGTTCCGGACTGTAATTTTCATTGGCAGCAATATAACCCAGATGCAGCATGCACTCTCTGTTGCAGGGATAGATGGTGCAAATCCTGTTTCGGTCCTTTTCGATCCGGGCATCCTTTAGAACAGGAACCGTTACCACAGTCCAAGTAATGCCGGTGGATATTTTCAGAGCCGGCATGCCCTCTATTTCTGTCAGCTCACTGAAGCCGCGGTAGGGGAAGCTGTAGTGGGTCAGATAATCATTCACAGCTTCCACGGAGAAGAGGATTTCTACGCCCTCAACCAGAGGACTGACCTTCACATCACAGTGAAAATCCGTCTTATCTGCAAAGGAAAAGTATTGTGTCAGGGAAACAGAAGCCACAGAAGTCTCTTCCTGATACAGGGTATAATCTGTCTGCAGTATGCCGCTTGAGATATTTAAAAGCTGGCGGTATTCCTTCACAATAAAGTCGCCCTTTAAAAGGGAAGCTTCTTTTAAGCATACATCAAAATGGTGGCGCAAAAGAGGTACCTTGTATTCCATGCCAAAGTAGGCTTTACAGTAATGTCTGCGGTGGTTTACATGGGTGATACCGATGCCTTTTGCATCGGGAAAGTCCTCCATGGATCCAAGTGCATCAATACAGGCACCCATTACATTGTTGCCGATATAGAGGTTGATACGTTTGTCGGGTGCAGGGATTTGGGTACGGCAGATATTACCCAGTGCGATGATCTCCTGCTTGGTTTTGTGCATCCATCATAAAACATGCTCCTTTCTTATTTTGGTTAAAAATTGGTTGTTGTGAAACTATGAATTGACTGGTAATGTTGGTACAAAAAGAACAATTTCCAAGTCGGCACACTCTCGCTGAGCGTCTACTGACAGCGGTACAGGCTTACTTCATCCAGAGAAAATACCAATTCAAACAGGTCTGCGAAGGAGTCTTCATCAATGGCATAATCTGCCCTCTCCCAGGAAGAAATGACTACATAGGAAACATTATATTGCTCATAAAGGTCTAAGTGCTCCAAGGGAGCTTCGTACATTAGTTTCAGGTGGCTCTTTCTCAGGGAAGTATCAATTCCGTGGAAATAAAGGAAGGTATCCGCACCACATACGATATTTCTGCCGGCCAGGGAGGAAACCTCGTTGTTGTGTCTGGTGCTGGTCAAAAAGACCTCGTCCGTTTTGGTATTAGCCTCAATATACTCCGCCAGTGCCGTATGGGAGGGGGAATAGAGCTGGTATTTGGATACAGCTTCTCTTCCCAGTGTCAGGACTGCCGAAAAAACGGAAAAGAACAGGAAGGTACCTGCCAATAGTTTTGCGCCGCCCATATCCTGTATACGCTTGTAAAGCTCTGCTGCATAATCTGCTGCGGACAGACAAAGAAGCAGGTAGGCAATATAAAGCAGCTTGTTGTTGTCATAGGTATTGGGTGTAAACATGATCAGCTCTGCCACATACCAGATGACAAAGGCGGGCAGGATCAGATGTGCGCTTTTTCTCCGTCCGGCGCAGACGGACATTAATATGCATAAGAGGGGCACACCCAGATTTTTCAGGTAAAACCAGGGATAGAAATCACCCTGATTGCCCCAGTTAAAGTGACCGCGTAAAAAGCCGCCTGTTGCAACCTGTCCGAAGGTCCAGAACAAAAGCTGCGGAAGGGCAAGCAAAAGGGCGCAGAGAAGATAAATGCCCCAGGTCTTTAACAGAAGCTTCCGGTCATGCTTTTTAAGATAAAGAAACAGCAGAATAAGGCCGTACAGGATGCAGCATACAATACCAAGAATACCAAGGAGCAGAAAATCCTGAGAGCTTAACAGATCCTTTTTGCTGCCATGCTGGACCAGGCACATAAACAGGACAAAGACTGTCAACAGGGGCGCACCCATCCAACGGATCTTTTTGGAAAAAGAGGAGTCCCTATACAGCACGATCAGCAGCCAGGAGGCACTGATCAGTCCGATTCCCAAAAAGGAATGGGTATGTATCATGGGCAGGGCACCTGCAAAAATACCTGCCGGCAGAAAATATTCTTTTTTGTCGCGAAATACAGCCTGGTGCAGCAGCCAGATACAGGGAAACAGCAGGGCATAGCCGAATAAGGTAGCCCTTTGGGGCAGGAGCATATCTGCGATCATATTTACCCAGCGGATATTGTGGTCTACTAAGTTGGTAGGAGTGGTATAGAAGCCGGTAAAGATATCGGGCAGGCTGTATCCGCCCTCCTTCGTCCAGTCAATAAAGTACAGAAAGCCCAGACCGCCATTGAAAAAATAGAGAACATAGGTAAGGACTGCCTTGGCACGGGACTGAAACAGGCTGACGGCCAGCAAATAGACACTGCCCACTACCTGCAGAAATGCTGTCAGCATGGGCAGTATGTAGGCATAGCGGAGGGAGGCTCCCATTAAATAAATGCTGGAGGAAATACTGTCTGATAAAAAGGGATAGGACAATCTGGTACCTGGAAAAAGGGAATATTCCGGCGGGAAGGAGCTCTGATTGGCAATACCGGTAATAAAGCCCAGGTGCATATTCATATCACCATAGGTACACTGACCCGTATACAGACCGCCGTTTTGACCGGGAAGGATCGTATGTGTATACAGCAGGTAGGTCCACAGCAAAAACGTGCCTGTCAGGGCAAACAGAAAGAAGCGGTGAAAACGGATGCGGGATGGCAGCTCCCTATAAGAAGCAGCAAGCATGTCCCTGTTTCCCGGGAACAGTATATATACCGGCAGAAGGGGAAGGGCTGCAAGCAGATGGGAGACAATGGTAAAGTCAAAGAAAAAGGAGAACAGTACCGGTAACCAGTGCAGAAGAAGGGAACCTGCCGAACTGCCTAAAAGCAGTCTGGTCAGGGCCCCTTCTTTTTTTAGAATATAGGAAAATAATAAAATACCTGCAATTTGAAAATACAGAAAATATAAGGTGCCGGCTATATTGCCGAATAAGCTTCCAGTCATAATCTACCTCCCGGAATATGCAGTCGTATCCGCTCCGGCAGTATCAATGCTTTTGCCGAATACAAAATGACGGTCATACAGATATTCTGATACAAAATTAAGGAGCATGGTCAAAATCAATACCACATATTCATTCCAATGCCATGCATCTGAGGTCAGCACAGCAGTCCACCAGGTGGACAGGGGAGTAAATATAAGATAAAAAAGGGCTACCTTCAGCATGGCAACGGGTACATTGCTTGCAGAGTGAAAGGTAAATTTACGGTTGAGCGTAAAATTCCACAAAACGGACATGACAAGAGCAGCCAGATAGGATACCCAGTGGGTAATGTGGAAAAGCTCCTCCATTAATGTAAATACAATAATCTGTATAAGGCCTGCACTGATGGAAAACAATACAAATTTCAAAGTGCGGACCAGTTCTTTTCTTCGTTCCATAAGAATCCCTCCGTTATGATCTATGATCAAAATACTTTTGTTGTCCACTTGGTACAGTCCCAAATGTCCGTAGCAAGACCTTCATAGAAATCCGGCTCATGACAGACCATAAGGATGCTGCCCCTGTATTCCTGCAAAGCGCGCTTTAATTCAGCCTTGGCATCTACATCCAGATGGTTGGTGGGCTCGTCGAGCAGTAAAATATTGGTTTCCCGGTTGATTAGCTTGCAGAGACGTACCTTGGCCTGCTCGCCGCCGCTTAATACCTTTACTTTGCTTTCAATATGCTTGGTGGTCAGACCGCATTTGGCCAGCGCGGAACGTACCTCGTACTGTGTAAAGCCGGGAAACTCATTCCAGACCTCTTCAATACAGGTGGTGTTGACATCCTGACTCATTTCCTGCTCGAAGTAGCCGATATGCAGATAATCACCCTGCTCCACATTACCGGAGAGGGGCTTTATCAGACCCAGAATACTCTTCAGGAGTGTGGTCTTACCAATGCCGTTGGCACCGATCAGGACGATCTTTTTACCGCGTTCCATTTCCAGATTGAGAGGGGAGGAAAGGGGCTCGTCATAGCCGATCACAAGATCTTTCGTCTGGAAGATGTATCGACCCGGTGTGCGGGCTTCCTTAAAATGAAACTCCGGCTTCGGCTTTTCGGCTGCCAGCTCGATCATATCCATCTTATCCAGCTTTTTCTGACGGGACATTGCCATATTACGGGTTGCTACACGGGCCTTGTTGCGGGCCACGAAATCCTTCAGATCAGCAATTTCCTTCTGCTGCTTGTTGTAGGCAGCCTCCAGCTGTGCCTTTTTCATGGCATAAACTTCCTGGAATTTATCATAGTCCCCTACATAGCGGGTAAGCTGCTGATTATCCATATGGTAGATCAGGT